>CP048486.1:1142500-1425000 GCA_025560025.1 Agrobacterium tumefaciens
GGTATGGCTTCGAGGTGCACCGGCGTGCCCTCAAAGAAGACCGTACCGACACGTCGATGTCATCATGAAATGGCTTGATTGTAAAAGGTAATCAGGTTGCCGTTCTTAATTGAACGGCTATGGATGAGCATAGACAATGAGAACGAAGAAGTGAATTAAGGGCATTTGGTGGATGCCTTGGCATGCACAGGCGAAGAAGGACGTGATACGCTGCGAAAAGCCGTGGGGAGCTGCGAATAAGCTTTGATCCATGGATCTCCGAATGGGGCAACCCACCTTAAATGCTTGGAAAATCCAAACCGTCTTCGACGGCTTGGGTTTCCAAGCATTGTGATAAGGTATCTTACTTTCGAATACATAGGGGTAAGAAGCGAACGCAGGGAACTGAAACATCTAAGTACCTGCAGGAAAGGACATCAACCGAGACTCCGCAAGTAGTGGCGAGCGAACGCGGACCAGGCCAGTGGCAATGATGAATAAAGCGGAACGATTTGGAAAAGTCGGCCATAGAGGGTGATAGCCCCTTACGCGTAGAACAGTCATTGTCCTTGAGTAGGGCGGGACACGTGAAATCCTGTCTGAACATGGGGAGACCACTCTCCAAGCCTAAGTACTCGTGCATGACCGATAGCGAACAAGTACCGTGAGGGAAAGGTGAAAAGCACCCCGACGAGGGGAGTGAAATAGAACCTGAAACCGGATGCCTACAAACAGTCGGAGCCCGCAAGGGTGACGGCGTACCTTTTGTATAATGGGTCAACGACTTAGTGTAACTAGCAAGCTTAAGCCGGTAGGTGTAGGCGCAGCGAAAGCGAGTCTGAATAGGGCGATTGAGTTAGTTGCATTAGACCCGAAACCGAGTGATCTAGCCATGAGCAGGCTGAAGGTTGGGTAACACCAACTGGAGGGCCGAACCCGTATCTGTTGCAATAGATTGGGATGACTTGTGGCTAGGGGTGAAAGGCCAATCAAACTCGGAAATAGCTGGTTCTCCGCGAAATCTATTTAGGTAGAGCGTCGACCGAATACCCTCGGGGGTAGAGCACTGGATGGGCTATGGGGACTCACCGTCTTACTGATCCTAACCAAACTCCGAATACCGAGGAGTACTAGTCGGCAGACACACGGCGGGTGCTAACGTCCGTCGTGAAAAGGGCAACAACCCTGACCTCCAGCTAAGGTCCCCAAGTCATGGCTAAGTGGGAAAGGATGTGAGGATCCCAAAACAACCAGGATGTTGGCTTAGAAGCAGCCATCATTTAAAGAAAGCGTAACAGCTCACTGGTCTAAATAAGGGTCTTTGCGCCGAAAATGTAACGGGGCTAAAGCCATGCACCGAAGCTGAGGATATGCCGTAAGGCATGTGGTAGCGGAGCGTTCCGTAAGTCTGTGAAGGCGGACCCGTGAGGGCTGCTGGAGATATCGGAAGTGCGAATGTTGACATGAGTAACGATAAAGGGAGTGAGAGACTCCCTCGCCGAAAGACCAAGGGTTCCTGCTTAAAGTTAATCTGAGCAGGGTTAGCCGGCCCCTAAGACGAGGCGGACACGCGTAGTCGATGGGAACCACGTTAATATTCGTGGGCCTGGTGGTAGTGACGGATCTCGTGTGTTGTACATTCTTATTGGATTGAATGTGCGGCGAAGAGGTTCCAGGAAATAGCTCCACCGTATAGACCGTACCCGAAACCGACACAGGTGGTCAGGTAGAGTATACCAAGGCGCTTGAGAGAACTATGTTGAAGGAACTCGGCAAATTGCACGCGTAACTTCGGAAGAAGCGTGACCCCATTTTAGGCAACTATGATGGGGTGGCACAGACCAGGGGGTAGCGACTGTTTATCAAAAACACAGGGCTCTGCGAAGTAGCAATACGACGTATAGGGTCTGACGCCTGCCCGGTGCTGGAAGGTTAAAGGGAGGGGTGCAAGCTCTGAACTGAAGCCCCAGTAAACGGCGGCCGTAACTATAACGGTCCTAAGGTAGCGAAATTCCTTGTCGGGTAAGTTCCGACCTGCACGAATGGCGTAACGACTTCCCCGCTGTCTCCAACATAGACTCAGTGAAATTGAATTCCCCGTGAAGATGCGGGGTTCCTGCGGTCAGACGGAAAGACCCCGTGCACCTTTACTATAGCTTTACACTGGCATTCGCCAAGGCATGTGTAGGATAGGTGGTAGGCTTTGAAGCAGGGACGCCAGTCTTTGTGGAGCCATCCTTGAAATACCACCCTTATCTTCGTGGATGTCTAACCGCGGTCCGTTATCCGGATCCGGGACAGTGTATGGTGGGTAGTTTGACTGGGGCGGTCGCCTCCGAAAGAGTAACGGAGGCGCGCGATGGTGGGCTCAGACCGGTCGGAAATCGGTCGTCGAGTGCAATGGCATAAGCCCGCCTGACTGCGAGACTGACAAGTCGAGCAGAGACGAAAGTCGGTCATAGTGATCCGGTGGTCCCGTGTGGAAGGGCCATCGCTCAACGGATAAAAGGTACGCCGGGGATAACAGGCTGATGACCCCCAAGAGTCCATATCGACGGGGTTGTTTGGCACCTCGATGTCGACTCATCGCATCCTGGGGCTGGAGCAGGTCCCAAGGGTATGGCTGTTCGCCATTTAAAGCGGTACGTGAGTTGGGTTCAGAACGTCGTGAGACAGTTCGGTCCCTATCTGCCGTGGGTGTAGGAATATTGACAGGATCTGTCCCTAGTACGAGAGGACCGGGATGGACGTATCTCTGGTGGATCTGTTGTCCTGCCAAGGGCATAGCAGAGTAGCTATATACGGAATGGATAACCGCTGAAGGCATCTAAGCGGGAAACCAACCTGAAAACGAGTGTTCCCTATCAGAGCCGTGGAAGACGACCACGTTGATAGGACGGGTGTGGAAGCATGGCAACATGTGAAGCTTACCGTTACTAATAGCTCGATCGACTTCTTCGTTCCCATTGAATATGTTCATCAAGCAAAGCTTGATGACATCATCTTCTGTCCTCACGGGCCACAAGGCCCTGCGGACGGCGCGCCAAACGATTGGCGACGGACTAGCGTCCTGTATGGCTGCCAAACTCAACATCGAGCAAGGCAGGCAAGCGGACCAGTCACAGAAAGACGTGTAAATTAAAACGAAGCGCAAGCTTCCCAGCTTCTCGAAACAACACGCATGTGAAAACATGTTCAATGTTGCGTTTTGCCGACCTGGTGGTTATCGCGGGGCGGCTGCACCCGTTCCCTTTCCGAACACGGCCGTGAAACGCCCCAGCGCCAATGGTACTTCGTCTCAAGACGCGGGAGAGTAGGTCGCTGCCAGGTCTGCAAAACGCAACATTCTATCTTCTCTAAACAAACTTCGGCCCAGCCGATACATAGGGCCGCTTACGCGGCCTTTTTGCATTCCGGGACTTAAAACCATAAGGCAAACGCCTCGTGCGTCCCTAACAGGAGACAAATCGCCTTCCGCAATTTGCTCCGGCACTAGCCATCACAGCTTCCCTGTGATGCAGTCGCGATAAATCCAATAGGGATTTACGCTGGTAACGCGGGGTGGAGCAGCCCGGTAGCTCGTCAGGCTCATAACCTGAAGGCCGCAGGTTCAAATCCTGCCCCCGCAACCAATACTCATAAGACATTCAGGACTTATCAAAGGGCCCGAGGAAACTCAGGGCCCTTTTGGTGTTGTGCGGAAATTGTCATTCAAGCAGCTAAGCCGGCCGCCCGTAAACAGGTAAATGCAGAAATGCAGGCATGGAACCGCCCTCTGATCGCCTGGCGTGATAGAGGCGGGCGGTGTCGAGTGCCTCCCGGATGGTCATGTCCATGTCGAGATAGCGATAGGTCCCAAGGCGGCAACGTTGATCCCTTGCTTATAGGGGCGCGCATCGGACATACTCGCACTCGAACCACAAAGGCCACGGGCAAGACGATGCCAGAGACGCAGTGCTGGATCGCGGCGCCATGCGAGAAGATTTTACCTCATGAATACGCGATTTCTCGAGACTTTCCTCTGGGCTGCACGGCTGAACAGCTTTTCGGCAACTGCGGAACGTTTGCACACCACCCAGGCATCCGTGTCTAACCGCATTGCCGCGCTGGAGAGGGAGCTTGGCGTCGTGCTGTTCACGCGTGATGTGCGCTGCGTCAACTTGACGCCTGCCGGTCGTCTGGCGCTGCAGCATGCTGAAAAGATCGTCAACCTGACCGGGGAGTTCCGGCAGATCGTGAGTAGCCGTGAGGCGCTGAGAGGCACAGTGCGCATCGGCGCTGCGGATACGATTGTCTATGCGTGGTTACCACAACTCATTCGCCGTATGAACGAACGATATCCCGGTGTCAGCCTGGATCTGACCATCGACACCAGCCTGAAATTATCCCAGCGCATTCAGAATGGTGAGGTGGATGTCGGTTTCATCATGGGGCCGGTCATGGCCGCGAATATCTATAATTCGCCGCTCTGTACATTCGAATCCTGTTGGGTCGGCGCGATGGAACTGGCGTTGCCGGAAACGGGGGTCACACTCGAAGATATCGCGCATTTTCCGCTGCTTACCTTCTCGACAGGATCGCAGCCGCACCAGGCACTGCGCGCGCTGCTCGATTCCCACGGGCTGTCTGACAGCCGTATCTATAATTCCAACTCCCTGTCGATCATGACCCGCCTTGTGGCGGCGGCCGTTGGCGTGGGTGCGTTGCCGCGCGTGCTGGTGGAGGGAATCATCAAATCAGGCGAAGCGCGTATTCTCGATATCACGCCGTCGGTTCCGCCTCTGACCTTTCACACCGTTTATCAGGAGCGGGGCGACAACGCGCTTGCCCGCGCCATTGCCGACATGGCGACGGAAATCGTCAGTGAAACCACCACGCAATGGATGACGGCTGCCGCCTAAATTTTTTGCTGCACCGCAAAACGATTAATCTATAAGCTTACCTTATGGGGTTCGATAGAGTTTTTCCGTTTGTAATGGAAACAGTTCCCGTTCTTAATTCTCCTCGCAACATGAGAGGAGAGCAACGTGAAAGTCTCACTTGTTCAAATGAATACCCAGAATAACAAGGCAGAAAACCTCAAGGTTGCTGCCGATCTAATTGAGAAAGCAGTCAAGGCGGATAATCCTGACCTTGTTGTTCTTCCAGAATACTTCGCATTTCTTGGAGATAATCCTCAGGAGATGCATGAAAGCGGGGAAGAATTCCCCGGCGGCGAAATCTACGCGCTGCTGTCGGGACTGGCCAAGAAGCACGCGATCACGCTGCATGCCGGTTCCATCGTCGAGAAGGAAGGCAATCGCTTCTATAATTCGACACTCGTTTTTGGTCCGGACGGTAATCAGATCGCCCGCTACCGCAAAATTCATCTGTTCGACGTCGATACGCCGAACGGCATCAGCTATCGCGAATCCGATTCAGTCGCCCGAGGCGAAGATGTCGTGACCTACAAGGTGGGTGACAAGACGGTTGGTTGTGGCATTTGCTACGATATTCGCTTCCCCGAACTGTTCCGCGCCCTGCGGGATAAAGGTGCAGACGTCATCGTTCTGCCAGCCGCCTTCACCCTGATGACAGGCAAGGACCATTGGGAAGTGCTGGCCCGCGCCCGTGCCGTCGAAACCCAGACCTACTTTCTGGCTGTCGGCCAGATCGGCACCCACGCAGGTGGCAAGAAGGCCTGCTGGGGGCATTCCATGGTCATCGATCCGTGGGGCCACATCGTTGCGCAATGCTCCGACAGTGTTGGAACTGCCGGCGCTGCCCTCGATTTCGACTATTCGGCCAAGGTGCGCGCCAACGTGCCGGTGGCGAACCACCACGTTCTCTGATCGGAGAAAAACCCAATGTTTATCGTCAACCCAATGCCGGACCATATCGACGCGGACATCATCGAGCTTCTTGAAAAGGTCGAAGTCGCAACGATCGGTCATGTGCTTCATTCCGGCTTCGTCGATCCTGAAATCCGGGCGGTTCTTCCGGGCAAGCGGGTGGCTGGCACCGCCGTCACGCTGCGTATCCCGAACGCGGATTCGACCATGCTCCACTACCTGACGCAGCTCGTGCGTCCGGGCGATATCGTCCTGATCGACCGTTGTGGTGATACCCGCCACGCCTGCTGGGGCGGTGTCATTACCAACACCATGAAGATGGCCGGCGTTAAGGCCGGTGTCGTCGATGGCCCGGCGACCGACTTCTCGGAGTTCACCAAGGTCGACATGCCCATGTGGTGCCGCGGCCCGTCGCCCATTACCACCAAGATCCTCGGGCTGGAAGGCGCGATCAATGTTCCGATTAGCGTCGGTGGCCAGATGATCAATCCGGGTGATGCGATCCTGTGTGATGAAAGCGGCGTTGTCGCCCTTCATCCGAGCCAGGCCCGGGCCATGGCGGAACGCGCCATCAGCATGCAGGAGGCCGAGATCGTGCTTCTGGAACGCCTGCGCAACGGCGAAAAGCTGCCGGATATTTCAGGTGCCAACAAATTCGTCCAGGCCAAGCTAAGCGCCTGACACAATCTTACGGGTGGCGGATCCGTTCGCCACTCCCAATAACAATAGAGGAGAACAGGACAATGAAGAAATCGATACTTCTGAGTGGGATTCTCATGCTTGGCGCGGCCGCCCTGCCGGCGCATGCCCAGCAGACCGTAACGTTCCTCGGCTATAGCGGCCTTTTCCAAGAGCGTTATACCAAGGCCGTCATCGAGCCTTTCATGGCCGCCAACCCTGATATCAAGGTCGAATATTTCCCGCAGCAGGGCTCCGCCGCCATGCTTGGTTCGCTGCGCGCCCAGAAAGCTGCTCCGCAATCGGATATCGCGCTGATGGATGTCTCCGTGGCCAAAACCGGCACGGATGAAGGTCTGTTCGACAAGATCGATGAAAGCGTCACCAAGAATGTCGCCGACCTCTATCCCAATGCGCGTTTCGAAGGCGTGGCTGGTGTTGGCGTAACGTTCGACAATCTCGTACTCATTTACAATACCGACGCCATCAAGACGGCGCCTGACAGCTGGAATACCCTGAAGGATAGCGCCTTCAAGGGCAAAGTCGCCATGCTGAGCGCCCCCGATATCGTCGGTATCGGCACGACCATCATCATGAATCACATGAATGGCGGCACCGACTTCATCAAGAACATCGATGCCGGCATCAATGCCATGGCTGAAGTTGCTCCAAACGTCCAGACCTGGGAGCCGAAGCCGGAAGTCTATCCGAATGTCGTCAACGGCCAGGTGTCGCTGGGCGTGGGCTGGAACGCCCGCAGCCAGGTAAATGCCGATGGTTCCAAGGGCAAAATGAAGGTCGTCCTTCCGAAGGAAGGCACGATCCTCCAGATCAATACGCTCAATCTCGTCAAGGGTGGCCCGTCGACCGAGGCCGCGCGAAAGTTCGTTGATTATGCGCTGAGTCCGGAAGCCCAGGCCGCCTTTACCGCCGCCATGTATTATGCGCCGACCAACTCCAAATCCACCATCGCTGCCGATGTGAGCGAGCGCACGGTCGTCAAGGCGATGGACAAGGTCATCCCCGTGGACTGGATCGGTCTCTCCAAGGTCCGCGACCAGATTACGCAGGACTGGCGCCGCAAGGTCATTCCGCTCAGCCGTTGAGACTTTGCGCCGAGCGCAAAATGAAAGGATTTCCGCAACCTCCATAGCGGTTGCGGAAACAGTATATCAAACCCCTCGGCTCATTTCTTCTGTCGGCGCTGGGGCGACGGAAGGAGTGAACTGACGCGGCGATGCATTCCGAGCGAGCCGACAGGCCTGCTAAAAGGGAGGCGCCGTGAAACAGCGCCGCGAATTTCGCGACGCCTGCTTAGATCAAGGGACAGGGCATTTCCGCTCCCCTGCGGGCTGGAGGTGTTCTGGAGAAAGGCAAGAAGCCATAATGGGAACTTCAGATATCATGCAGCCAGGATTCCTCTCGATTCGTTCACTGACCAAGCGCTACGAGACCATCGTCGCCGTGGATAATCTCAATCTCGAGATTCCCAAGGGTGAGCTGGTTGCCTTCCTCGGACCTTCGGGCTGCGGCAAGTCGACGTCGCTGCGGATGATTGCAGGCCTCTCTCCCGTCTCCTCGGGCTCGATCCTGATCGACGGCAAGGACGTGACGAAGCTTGCGCCCTACAAGCGGGACATTGGCCTCGTTTTCCAGAGCTACGCGCTCTTTCCCCATATGACGGTCCTCAAGAACGTCATGTTCGGTCTTGAAATGCGCAAGGTGCCGGCTGCCGAAGCGGAACGGCGTGCCCGTGAAGCCGTTGCCATGGTCCGACTGGAGGGGCGCGAAGACCGCCGCCCAGCCCAGCTTTCCGGCGGCCAGCAGCAGCGCGTCGCCCTCGCGCGCGCCCTCGTCATCCAGCCCTCCATCCTTTTGTTCGACGAACCCCTTTCCAATCTCGATGCCAAGCTGCGTGACGAGATGCGCGCTGAAATCCGGCGCATCCAGAAACAGCTCGGCATCACATCCATCTTCGTCACGCATGATCAGGTGGAGGCGCTCAGCATGTGTGACAAGGTCGCCGTGCTCAACGGCGGTCGCCTGGAACAGCTCGGCACACCGCACGATCTCTATGAGCGTCCGGCGACCGCTTTCGTCGCCTCCTTTGTCGGCCGTACCAACAGGCTGGTCGGCAATGCGGCGGGCGACCGCATCACGGTTGGTGATGCGGTGCTGCGCGCGCCCGGCGCGCATAGTGGCGAAATCGACCTGATGGTACGGCCGCATCGTATGGCCATGACGGTCGCCGGCGATGCCGCGCCCGATTTCGACGGCGCGCCCGTCAATCGCATCGCCGGCGAAGTCCGCGATGTCTATTATGCGGGTGACATCCTGCATTACGAGATTGCTGCCGGCGGACAGACCCTGTCCGTGGAGCGTGCGACCTCGGGCGGCGAGACGCCGGTTTCGGCAGGTAGCGCAGTCAGTCTTGTCTGGCGCGTGGAGGATACTCTGGTCTTCGGAGCGAACCGATGACAGCGGCGGTCATGATCACGGCTCCCGGCGGCCGCACCTCTTCCATCGTTTTTCTCGCAACCCTTCTTCTTGGGCCGATCATTGCGGTCAACGGTCTGGCCTTCGTCATGCCCGTCTTCAATCTGCTCCTACTTTCCTTCCGCGAAAGCCTCGGCGGCGGCGGTCTCGGGGAGGCGCACACACTCGAAAACTGGTCGTCAACACTAACGGACGGATTCTATATCGAACTGATCGGTCAGAGCATTCTCACCAGCCTTCTGATCACCGTCCTGACGCTTGTCGCCTCCTACCCCATCGCGCTTTATCTTCACCGGGCACAGGGCCGCTGGAAGACGCTGCTGCTGGTGCTGGTCATTTCACCGCTGCTCACGTCGGCGGTGGTGCGCACCTATGGCTGGATCGCGATCCTTGCGGATGATGGCCTCATCAACAACATCCTTTTCGCGCTGGGCGCTGAAAGTGGCGTGCGTCTGCTGTTCAACAAGATCGGCGTCGTCATCGGGCTTACCGAAATCCTGATGCCCTACATGATCCTGGCGCTGCTCGCCGGTTTCGGCAGGCTCGATCCACGGGTCGAGGAAGCGGCAGAAACGCTCGGCGCATCGCCCTGGAAAGTGTTCTGGCGGATCATCGTACCGCTCACCATGCCCGGTGTGGCGCTGGGCTGTCTGCTCTCCTTCGTTCTGGCGGTCAGCTCGTTCATCACACCCAAGCTGCTCGGCGGCGGCCGTGTCTTCCTTCTGGCAACGGAAATCTACGATCAGGCCATCGTGACGCTCAACTGGCCTCTCGCCGCGACGCTTTCGATGATCATCCTCGTGATCTTCGGTGCCGCTCTGGTGCTCTATTCCCGGCTTCTGCGGGCCATTCTGTAAAGGAGATCGAAGATGGAAGAATGTCCCGCTCCGCTGGCGCTGAAAATCGTCGCCTTCATCATGTTCCTTTTTCTGCTTGCGCCTGTCGTGCTCGTCGTGCCGATCTCGTTTTCGGCCGACAGCTACATGAGCTTCCCGCCTTCGGGCTGGAGCCTGCGCTGGTATGTCGATCTCATGCACAATTCCAAGATGATTGGCGCCCTCGGCACCAGCACGCTTCTTGCGATCATCGTCACCGTGTTGTCGATGCTGATCGCGCTGCCCGCCTCCTATGCCATCGTGCGGATGCGGGTGCTCGGCGCGGATGCATTGCTCGCCTTCTTTACAGCACCGCTGCTTCTGCCAACCATCGTTCTCGGCCTTGCGATCCTGATCGTCTTTGCCGGCGCGGGCCTGCTCGGCACCTTTACCGGTCTGGTGATCGCCCATCTTATCATCGTCTTGCCCTATGCGCTGCGTGTACTCACCACCTCGCTTGCGGGCCTGCCGCTGATCTTCGAGGAGGCCGCCTCCACGCTTGGGGCATCACCGCTCACGGTCTTTAGCCGGGTCACCATGCCGATGATTGCGCCCGGCATCGTCGCGACGGCAGCACTTTCCTTTCTCGTCTCGTTCGATGAAGCCGTGATTTCGCTGTTCCTCACCGGTCCGCGCATCACAACTCTTCCCGTCGCCATGTATCAGCATGTCGAAACTCAGGCCGATCCGCTTGTTGCCGCCATTTCCGTTCTTCTGATCGTGCTGACGCTTGCCGTTGTCCTTATCGTGGATCGCACGGTGGGCCTGACGAAGACCTTCGTGAAATAAGGGCCAGAAGAATGGCATATCGACAGATCGCCGCCGGCACGACCTATCGTTTCGACGATTTGAAGACCCTGATGGCGAAGGCGACGCCGGAAAGGTCCGGCGACCAGCTCGCCGGGCTGTCGGCGGAGGGGCCGGTGGAGCGGCTGGCGGCGCAGATGGCGCTTGCCGATCTGCCGCTTTCCACCTTCGTTGCACAGGAATTGATCGCCTCTGATGAGGACGAGATTTCGGCGCTGATCGCTCGCCAGCATGATGCGCAGGCTTTTGCCCCCGTGGCTTCCTTGACGGTGGGTGAGTTTCGCGAATGGCTGCTTAATCCCAGGGTCGGGCAGGCGGAACTCGAAGCGGTGACCTGGGGCCTGACGCCGGAAATGGTGGCGGCGGTCTCAAAGATCATGCGGCTTCAGGATCTGGTGACGGTATCGGCCAAGCGGGAAGTCGTAACCCGCTTCCGCAACACGATTGGTCTTTCCGGCCACCTGTCCACCCGCAACCAGCCCAATCATCCCACTGACAATTCCCGAGGCATCGCCATCTCGGCCATTGATGGGCTGCTGCTGGGCAGCGGCGATGCGGTGATCGGCGTTAATCCGGCCACCAGTGCGGTGTCGGACTATATCCGCGTCGTGCAGCTGCTCGATGATCTGCGGCAATGGCTCGACATTCCAACCCAAACCTGCTGCCTTGGCCATGTGACAACGGCGATACGGGCAATGGAACGGGCTGCGCCCGTTGATCTGGTGTTCCAGTCGATTGCCGGTTCCCAGAAGGCCAATGCGGGCTTCGGCGTCGATCTCGCCGTTCTGCGCGAGGCCCATGAGGCGGGTCTGTCGCTCAAGCGCGGAACGATCGGCAGCAACCTCATGTATTTCGAGACGGGGCAGGGTGCTGCCCTGTCGGCGGGTGCGCATTTTGGCATTGATCAGCAAACGATGGAGGCGCGTGCCTATGCCGTGGCGCGCGAATTCTCACCGCTTCTGGTCAATACGGTCGTCGGCTTCATCGGTCCCGAATATCTCTACAATGGCAAGCAGATCATCCGCGCCGGCCTGGAAGACCATTTCTGCGGCAAATTGCTCGGCCTGCCGATGGGTGTGGATGTCTGCTACACCAACCATGCCGATGCCGATCAGGAAGACATGGATGTGTTGCTGACCATGCTTTGCGCCGCCAATGTCAATTTCGTCATTACCGTGCCCGGTTCGGACGATGTGATGTTGAACTATCAGACGCTTTCCCATCATGATTCCATCTATGCCCGCGAAACGCTGAAGCGTCGGCCCGCGCCGGAATTCGAAGCCTGGCTGGTGACTATGGGCGTCACGGATGCCGCTGGCGATATGATCGAGAACCCGGCGCTGATGAACCGCGGCCTTCGCGAACTCGATTTTCTGGCAAAGGACGCTGCCTGATGCGCCATCCCCGGTCTTTCCTCATCTCCGGTCCGCCGGAACGTCTCAAGGCCCTGCGGGTTGCAACCGATGCACGGGTGGCGCTTGGTCGCGCTGGCGCGGGCCTGCCCACGGGCGCGGTGCAGAGATTTCTGCTGGATCATGCGCAGGCGCGTCAGGCCGTGTGGCGTCCGCTGGATGTTGACAGGGTGGAGTGTGAGTTGCGCGAGGCGGGTGCTGATATTGTGCATGTCGCAAGCCGCGCGCCAGGCCGTGCGGATTATCTGCGGCGACCCGATCTCGGCCGCGCGCTCTCAGCCGAGGGCCGTGCCGCGCTGGAAGGGCATGGCAAAGGGGCCGACGTCGCGCTGGTGATCGCCGATGGGCTTTCGGCGACGGCTGTGGAGATGAATGCCGTACCGGTAGCAACGGTGCTGCTGGAAGCGCTGGCAGGCGAAGGGTTGACGGTCGCGCCGGTCACTCTTGCCACGCAGGCGCGGGTGGCATTGGCGGACGATGTAGGCGCTGCGCTTGGAGCAAAGGTGTCGGTGATCCTGATTGGCGAACGGCCCGGCCTTTCGGCCGCAGACAGTCTGGGGGCCTATGTCACCTTCGGGCCAGAGACCGGATTGCCCGATTCCCGCCGAAACTGCATCTCGAACATTCGCGATGGCGGCGTGTCGCCCGCCGAAGCGGCCGGCAGGATCATGGCCCTGATCAGCGCCATGTGCCAGCAGCAGACGAGTGGCGTGACACTGATTGAATCCGAAAGGCCGGTGACGGCTTTGTCCGACTAACAGCAGACCGAATCTCATTCTCAGGCACGACCCCGCAGGGTGTATAGGCTCGATCCGTCGCGCCTGCCGATTGCGTTTTTGAACCACTAAAATGAAGGGACGTCATGGTCCAGAACCCCTCCATAAAATTCGACATCGCCGTCATCGGGGCCGGGGTGGTCGGTTGCGCGGTTGCCCGTCGTTTCGCGCTGGCCGGTGCGAAAGTCGTGGTCATCGAAAAAGGTTCAGATATCCTTTCCGGGGCGTCTAAGGCCAACAGCGCTATCCTGCATACCGGCTTCGACGCGCCGGAAGGCAGTCTGGAACTGGAACTGGTGAAGGCGGGCCGGGCGGAATATCTGTCGATTCATGGGCAGATGGGCCTCAGCCTTGTTGAAACCGGCGCGCTGGTCTGCGCGTGGAATATCGACGAGGCGCAAAGTCTGGAAGCGATCGCCGGGCAGGGGCGGCGCAACGGGATTGCAGAACTCGGTCTCCTCACGGCGCGGCAGGCCCGGGAAACCATGCCGGGCTTGTCGGGCCATCTTATTGCCGCGCTCGAAGTCCCCGGCGAACATGTCATCGATCCGTGGTCCGCACCGCTGGGCTATCTCACACAGGCGGTGGCGCTGGGCGCGCAGCTGGTGTGCAACGCCGAAGTCCTCTCCGGCGTGTTCGACGGGGCGTGGCGTATCGAGACGACCGCGGGTCCGATCCTTGCGGCAGGCGTTGTCAATGCCGCCGGGCTGTTCGGCGATATTGTCGATGCGCGGCTGGGCCTTATCCCGGACTTCACCATCAAGCCTCGCAAGGGACAATTCGTCGTTCTCGACAAGGCTGCCCGCCGGCATGTGCCGCGCATCGTCCTGCCGGTTCCCACCGAAATCACCAAGGGCATCGTGGTGTGTCCGACCGCCTTCGGCAACGTTCTCATCGGCCCGACGGCGGAAGAGCAGGATGATCGCGACCGCGCGACGGTCGAGACGGCGGCGCTGGAAGCGCTGCTGAAGCGCGGTACGGAGATCGTTCCGGCACTGGCCTCCGCTTCCGTGACGGCTATCTATGCCGGCTTGCGCCCGGCCTCTGAAAAGAAGCATTACCGGATCTCTGCGCGGCAGGACCGGCGGGCGATAACGCTTGGCGGCGTCCGTTCCACCGGCCTCAGCGCGGCGCTCGGTCTGGCACAGCATGCTCTGGCGCTTCACGAAAGTTTCGGCACGAGCTTTGTGCCTCCTTCCGTGGTGCCTGAGGTAAAAATGCCAAACCTCACCGAAACCTGCGAGCGCGACTGGCAGCGCGCCGATCATGGCGAAATCATCTGCCATTGCGAACTTGTCACCCGGCGCGAGATCGACGCGACATTTTCCAGTCCGGTGCCGCCGGGCGATTTCGGCGGGCTGCGGCGGCGCACCCGCGCCGGCATGGGGCGCTGTCAGGGTTTTTACTGCAATGCCCGGCTGGCAGCGATGACGGGCGACCGTCTGGCTGTACCGCTTGCAGTCCGTCCGGGAGACGATCGATGAACGTCTTGCAGCCTTTTCAGCAGACGTGTGAAAATGTTCCAAATGCGGATGTCATCGTGGTCGGTGGTGGCCCGGCGGGTGTGGCGGCAGCGCTGGAGCTGAAGACCCGTGGCATTGCGCGCGTGATGATCCTCGAACGTGAACCGGCACTGGGCGGCGCGACCCGGCATTGTTCGCACTCGCCCTTCGGCATGCGCGAATTCGGACGCATCTATTTCGGCCCGGCCTATGCGCAACGCCTGCAGCGGCAGGCGCAGAATGCCGGTGTGGATATCCGCACCGGTCATTCCGTTGTGGAACTGGGACAGGACGGCTCGCTGCTGGTGACATCGGCGCGCGGGGTCGAAACGTTGAAGGCGCGGCGCATCGTGCTCGCCACCGGCGCGCGGGAAAAACCACGCTCCGTGCGGCTTCTACCGGGCGACCGGCCGGTGGGCGTGATCACAACAGGCACGCTGCAATCCTATGTCGCCTTTCACGGCATCATGCCCTTTCGCCGGCCGCTTATCATTGGTTCGGAGCTGGTGTCCTTCTCCGCGCTCCTCACCTGTCTGTCGCATCATGCGCGGCCGGTGGCGATGATCGAGCCTGAGCCGAAACCGCTGGCGCGGTCGTTTTTCCGGTGGTTTCCGCGACTGGTTGGCGTGCCGTTTCATTGCCATGCGGTGCTCACGGATATTCGCGGGCGCGACCGTGTTGAAGAGGCAGACATCCGGCTGGGGGATGGCCGGGTCCTGACCGTCAAGTGCGATGGTGTTCTTCTGACCGGGCGGTTCACACCGGAGGCCGCACTCCTGAACGCATCCCCGGTCGATGTGGCGGCGGGCAGCGCGGGGCCGATGATGGATCAGGACGGCCGAATGGCCAACCCGATCTTCTTTGCCGGGGGGAACATATTGCGGGCCGTGGAAACGGGTGGCTGGTCGTTCCGCGAAGGCAGCCGCGTGGGCGCCGCCGTCGCCGCCGATCTCGCCCGCGAGCCTGGTAACGACCGGCCAGTCCCTGTCACTTTCGCCGATCCCGTCAAACTCGCCGTACCCACCATGGTGCGATCGCAGGGACTTGAGCGGCCGGCTTTTCGCGATTTTCAGCTGCGCTTTACCAGACGTGTTCGAGGTAGGCTTTCGCTTCATCTCGATGGAACGGAAGTGTGGAGCAAGGCCGGCCTATGGCTGCCTGAACGCCGTGTGCTTGTGCCTATTCCCCGTGCCGCTGTTGAAGCGAGCCAAATTGCCTTTCAGTTCCGGGAGACGGATTGATGCGCATTGCAGCTATCGATCAGGGAACGACATCAACCCGATGCCTCGTGGTAAGCGACGGGGGTACGGCAGAGGTGGTCGCCAGCCTGCGTCATGCGCAATTTTATCCGGCGCCTGGCCATGTGGAGCATGACCCGGAAGAGCTGCTGCGCAACATCCGCGCGGTACTGGCCGCTGCCGGGCCGGTGGATGGCATCGCCATCGCCAACCAGGGCGAGAGTTGTCTGGCCTGGGATGCCGAAAGCGGTGAGGCGCTCTCTCCGGTCATCGTCTGGCAGGATGCCCGCACTGCCGAAGCCCTGGAGGCTTTACCGCCATTGGCTGCGCAACGATCAAAAGAGATTTGCGGTTTGCCGCTGGACCCCTATTTTTCGGCGAGCAAACTATCCTGGCTGGTGAAGCACAATCCGGCGGTGGCGCAGGCGAGGGCCGAGGGGCGGTTGCGGCTGGGCACCACCGATGCCTTCTTTCTGGATCGGCTGACTGGCCGTTTCCGAACCGACCTTGCAACGGCTTCGCGCACCGGTCTCATTGATCTGGCAACCGGTGACTGGAGCCCGGAACTTTGCGCGCTTCACGGCGTGCCGCTGGATTGCCTGCCCGCCATCGGCTCTGTCGATGGCGGATTCGGTTCCTTTGAGGGAACGCCGATCCGCGTTTCCATCGTTGATCAGCAGGCGGCGCTTTATGGCCATGGTTGCCGTAAACCTGGCGATTGCAAGATTACCTTCGGTACGGGAGCTTTCCTGCTGGCCGTCTCAGGGAATGAACCTCCGCTGAAAGGAGAGCTTCTGCCGACCATTGGCTGGCAAAAGCAGGACGCGCCCGCCATTTTCGCCATCGAAG
The DNA here is from genome assembly GCA_025560025.1 of Agrobacterium tumefaciens. Classification (NCBI taxonomy): domain Bacteria; kingdom Pseudomonadati; phylum Pseudomonadota; class Alphaproteobacteria; order Hyphomicrobiales; family Rhizobiaceae; genus Agrobacterium; species Agrobacterium tumefaciens. Next base: position 1,158,944 of record CP048486.1, read on the forward strand.
GCGGGGTCTACGATGCCGGCGCCGCGCTCGAATGGGCGCGAAAGATCGGCCTCTATACTGACAATGCGGAACTCGACGGTTTCGAGGGACCGTCGGCCATTCGCCGCGGCCTCGTATTCGTCCCCGCACTTTCAGGCCTTGCCGCACCCTACTGGGACAGGCAGGCCGTGCCGCTCTTCATTGGCATGGACCATGCCACCGGGCGGAGTGACATGGTGCGGGCCCTGCTTGAGGGCATTGCCTTGCTGACCGTTCGATTGATCGAGGCGGCGCAGGCCGTCGTTCCCGTCGGCGATACAATTTCCATCGATGGCGGCCTGTCGAACAGTCGCTATTTCGCCCGTTTCCTGGCTGCTGCCAGTGGCCGGACTATTCGCGTTCCGGCCATGCGCGAATTGACGGCGCTTGGTCTGGCGGAACTATGCGACATCAATGTCGCCGCCATGCGAAACGATACCGAGATATTTACACCTGATGGTTCGGTTGAAACCGCAGACCACGCTCGGTTTGCGCGCGCGATCGACAATGCACGGGGCTGGCGCAACCCGTGAGGCCTTGCCATTCACATGGCGTCCGACGATACCCACCTGTTCCGTCCCGTCTGCTTGGCGTTTAGAAGAGCGGCATCCGCTCTTTCCAATACGCTGCTTACGGTCCCCGCCTCTGGTGACGTTGCGATGCCGATAGAGATGGTAACCGGATCAAGCAGGCGGCCGCGATAGGTAAAGGGCGCCCGTTCAACGGCGTATCGAAGTTTTTCTGCAAGTTTGATGGCATCTTCAATGCCCGCGGCGGGCATCAGCACGGTGAATTCCTCACCGCCGAAACGGAATAATTCACCCAGATTGCCAACGGCCTCCGAAAGGACCTGGGCGACATATTGCATCACCGCGTCTCCGGCATCATGGCCGAAGCGGTCATTGAAGCGCTTGAAATGGTCGATGTCGAGCATCAGGCAGGCAAGCGTGCTGGTTGGCTTTTCAATATGCCTGTTCAGCGCCTCATCGAGAGACCGACGGTTCAAAAGACCGGTCAAGGCATCCTGTTTTGCCATGCCGACCAGTCGCTGCCGAAGCTGAAGGTTTGCAACGGCAAGGCCGATATTTTCGGCGAGGAGTTCCAGATACAGGCGCTCTGCCTCCAGAGCCTCGCTGCTCTGCGGAATTTCAAGATACAACAAGCCAACGGTATCGCCCAATGCCGTCAGTGGTATGCACAGGCCCGTTCCAAAATTTCCCTGTAGGTGGTGGCAGACGACATCGTCGCCGTCCGGTTTGCTGGCATGGGGGCGTCCGCGGCGGAGCGCCCAGCAATCGTCTATCGAAAACTCCGGGGCGGAAGATGAAGGATCGGACCATTGGCCCGTCGATTGGAGGACCGAACTATGTTCCTTGAGCACGAGCAGCCGGCCGGCGATGGCGGGGAAAATCTGCGGCATGAATTTCGAGACGACGTCGGATAATTCATCCTGATTCTGACAGGCCTGAATTCGGTGCATCATTTGCAGGATCAGGTCCTTTATGCGCTGGTTCTTGCGATGCTCCGCGTCAAGCCGTTCCCGTTCCAGCCCGTTGCTGCGGAAGATCCTGATGGCCTGGTTCATTTCGCCAATTTCGTCACGGCGTCCTTCGTCGGGAACGTCGATACTGTAATCCTGGCGGGCAAGGCGCATGACAATATTGCTCATCCTGATGAGGGGTACGGCAACACGCCTGCTGAGGACGAAATAGAGTACGGCCACAAACATCAGGGCGGTCAGGGCAAGCATGACCTTGGCGATCGACCCGTAGAAATCACTTCGGCTTTTGGCCTGGTCAACGGTTGCCTGCGATCGGGCTGCAATGGTCTGCCTCAGCGTCTCGACGGTGCTTACCAGACCCGTATGCAGTTGATAATATTCATCGCCAAACAGAAGTTGTTGCGCATCGTTCTGGCGGCCCGATCGATAGAGACCGATGGCCTCGCGCTCCATCCTGTCCAGTGCATCGGCACGCTTGCGTATATCCATAAATGTGCTGGACTCTTCCGGGGAAACACCGTGGGCGGTCAGTTTAGGCAGGGTGTTCTCGAGGCGGTTTTCCTGATCTTCATCGACGTAAAATTTCGCCAGATGCTGCTCATCGCCGCGCATGACGTAAAGACGCGCCTCCTCGGTACGCTCATCCGCAATGATCGCCAGTTCCTCAGCGAGATCGTTGAGATCAAGGTGAGTTTGGATCGCCACCCGCTCCTGGGAGGCGCTTCTGGCCGACAGAATGAACGTCGTTGCCGATACTGTCGTGAGCACGAGGGTTACGGCATAAGCCAGGTTCGTGATGGTGCTGAGTCGCATGATGGGCGCCGTCTGCTTGCCGCAAGGTGTGATGACCGGATGCGGCGGGTCTAATTTCAGTGTCTGCTTATTTTAAGCCATCTCGTTAAACGGGAAGTCAACGCTCCGGTTACATCTGCACGCTGCCAACGGGAACGAAACCGCGGCAATTTCGAAATCAAGGGCCGCCCGCTGTCTCATTTCGAACAGCCACCCGCGTACCAAAAGTTGTTATCGGAGATTGACTCTCGTTTAAGAGTAAGTGAGCTTCGGTAAAGATGGGGCATCGTTCTGACGCGACCCGCTAAAAAGTCAAACATCACCGAAATTGGACATTGATATGAGAACTGTAATTGCCGCCCTCGGCTTCGTTGCCGTTTCGAGTTCCGCTTTTGCCGCTTCTTGCGAAAAAAACTTCACGGTTTCAGGCGTTCCGATGGTAACGGCCGTTTCCTATAAATCCTGGCAGGAATTGCCGAAGGCAAAGGCGTCAACAGTTCTCCAGAAGCTTGCCCAGGCCGTGGCAGCGGAAGGCTTCTCCGGTATCCAGGTCAACAAGGCTTTGTCATCGGTCGATGCGCATCAGGAGACGACCGGGAGCGGAAGAGTTCAGACCCTTCGGGTTGTCGCGCGGCAGAAGGGCGCAGGCGTGCGGATCGACGTTGTGTTCAACATTCAGGCGGGGCAGATCACCGACAAGAACGTCGTTCGCACAGGCATCTGCAACATCATCAGCGGCGCCTGATAAAACGCGGCGGAGCCATTATTACCCTGGCGGAGATCGAGATCGTCCAGTCGTTCGACAAAATGGACGATCTCTTCGAGAGGCGGAGGATTTTCGACGATCCCCGCTACCGCAGGGAATAACCGCCGTCGCTGAACAGCGTATTGCCCGTCATGTTGGTGTTGTCGAGCAGGAAAAGCGCCGCGTGTGCCTGCTCCTCAACCGTTGCCGGGCGCTGAACGAGGCAAAGCTTTCCCCAATATTCATAGGCGGGTTCACGTATCTCAGCCGGCCGTTTGCGCCATAACTCGCTATCGGTTGTTCCCGGTGAAAGGCAATTGACCCGGATCGGATTGAGTTCAATGGCAAGTCCACGCGCCAGTCCTTCCAGCGCCGAATTACAGGCGGCGTAGGCCGGTGCACCAATAGGGCGCACGGATGCCGCGCCTGACATCAGAAGGACGGATGCGTCAGACGTCAAACGGGGCAGGGCGGCGTGAATGGCCCAATATTGCCCCCAGAATTTCGCTGTGAACAGGTCCTCGCTGGTCTCCGGGTCGCCTTCCGCGAATGTGCCGGTGCTGTATGACGCTGCCGGCGTGAAAAGCCCGGAAAGCGAAGGGGCTTCGGCAAAGAATTGGGCAAGCGAGGCACGATCGGTGATTTCTACGGTGCGGCCTGAAGCCCGATCGCCCAATTCGGCGAGCGTCTTTGACAATCGTTCCTGAGAACGGCCGCCGAGCAGGACATGATCTCCCCGTTCAACGAGTTTGCGGGCGAGTGCCAATCCGATACCGGATGTGCCCCCGATGATGGCGTAGGTTTGATTTTTGCTCATGGAAGACATCTTACGTCAGATCTTTCACGCGGCAGAAGCGCATAATTTTCCTTCGATTACGGAATGAAATTCGTTAGTAGAAATTATGCGACATCAATCCGGCGATGACATCGGCGCGTTTCTGGCAGTCTGCGAAGCGGGGAGCTTCGTCGCGGCCTCGGTGCGCCTGCGGCTTTCGGCTTCTGCTGTGGCAAAGTCCGTGGGGCGATTGGAAAATCGGCTGGGTATAAGACTGTTTCAGCGTACGACACGCAGGCTGCACCTGACGGCAGAGGGTGTGATTTATCGCGATGTTTGCCAGCGCGCGCGCAAGGAGATCGAGCGAACCGAGGCAGCAATCGCGGGTCTCGCGCATGAACCGGTTGGCACACTCAATGTCAGTTTGCCGCCGCTCTTTGGTGCGAGGATCGTTGCGCCGGCGCTCTATGCGCTCTGCCGGCAATGGGTAAACCTTGATTTCAGCATTTCCACTTCGACGGAACCGAGCAACCTCTTGGATGGCACGACCGATCTTGCGGTCAGGATTGGCGAAGTTCCGGATGTGAGCGGGCTCAAGGCTCGTTTGCTCGGTCACCAGCGCATTGTTCTCTGTGCTTCCAAGGCCTACTTTGAAGGGCGGCCGGTGCCGCAGAAAATTGAAGATCTGGCGGATCACACCGTGATCGCTTCTCCACGCAACGGCAAACCTGCGCCATGGCAATTTCGCGGCGCTGAAAGCGAACTCCTGACCTGGCATCCCAAGGCGCGCCTTTTGCTGGATGGAAGCCTGCTGACGTTTTCGGCAATTGTGGAAGGGCAGGGGCTCGGTCTTTTGCCCCGCTGGCTCATTCGTGACGAACTGTCCAGCGGACGTCTGGTTTCCGTTCTGGATGATCGGGTTGCCGGGCATTTGCCTATCCATGTGCTGTGGCCGGCTTCACCCCTCATGCTGCCTCGGTTGCGGGTGGCGATTGATGCCATTGTGCACGCCACGAGGCCTTTGTTTATGGATGGGACGCTGGCCTAAGCGGCAGAAACATATGCGGACGATCGCTGCCCCAGAAGAAAATTGGAGAATGTATCACCTTCCCTCACGAGGGCGTGAAACCTTTCAGGCGATCATCCGTTAAGCGCCCATGACCGACGCTGACGCAGGACCGAAACCGGTCGATGGTGCCGACCAGAATGGTACCAAAACCGCATCCGCGAAGGATGCTCACGATACCGATGATCCCCTCCCGCCAGAGGAGATGGAAGCTGCTTTGGGCTTGACGCCTGAAGAGGCCGAACAGGCTCGTCGGAGATATCTGCTGAAGCGCTTCTGGATCAGCGCGCGAGGTTTCTGGAGCCGTCGTGGCGATGGGCTTGCATGGCCATTCTCGCTCGGGCTTCTGGCAATGATTGGCATAAATGTCGGTGTCCAATATGGCATCAATGTCTGGAATCGCGGGATCTTTGACGCGATTGAGAAGAGAGACGCGGCTACGGTCTATTTTCTCGGATCCGTTTTTCCGCCACTCGTCCTGGGAAGCGTCTTCATCGTGACCTCACAGGTCTATGTCAGGATGCGTATTCAGCGGCGCTGGCGATCCTGGCTGACAAAGGCGCTGGTTGGAAGATGGATCGCAAATGGCCGTTATTATCAGCTCAATCTGATCGATGGCGACCATCAAAATCCGGAGGCGAGGCTTTCTGAGGATATGCGGATCGCCACCGAGGCACCCGTGGATTTCATTTCGGGTGTCATCGCTGCTTTTGTATCGGCTTCCACCTTTATCGTTGTTTTGTGGACGATTGGTGGCGCCCTGACGGTCTCGATCGGCGGTACTGTGATCACGATCCCCGGCTTTCTCGTCATTGCGGCCGTCATCTATGCGCTCATCACATCCAGTTCCATAGCCTTCATTGCCCGGAACTTCGTCAAGGTTTCCGAAGTCAAAAACCAGGTCGAAGCGGAGTTCCGCTACACGCTCACCCGCGTCAGGGAAAATGGCGAGAGTATCGCCTTGCTTGGCGGCGAAGACGAGGAGCGCAGCGATCTCGACAAGAGGTTCGGTAATGTCCGGCGGCAGTGGCGGTTGATGGCGCAGCAATATATGCGCACGACAATTGTGTCGAATGGATCGATGCTGATTGCCCCCGTCGTGCCGGTTCTGCTCTGTGCGCCGAAATTTCTCGATGGAAGCATGTCCCTTGGCGAGGTGATGCAGTCCGCGTCCGCTTTCACCATCGTCCAGTCCGCATTTGGCTGGCTGGTCGACAATTATCCCCGCCTTGCCGACTGGAATGCCTGCGCGCGACGCGTTGCCTCCCTGATGATGTCGCTGGATGGTCTCGAACGGGCTGAAAAGAGCGACACTCTCGGTCGGATCGTGCGTGGCGAAGCGGAAGGCGAGACAATACTCAGCCTCAAGGATGTTTCCGTTTCGCTGGGTGACGGAACGGCTGTCGTCAAAGAGACGGATGTCGAAATCGGCTCGGGCGAGAGGGTATTGGTGGCGGGGGAATCCGGATCGGGCAAGAGCACGCTGGTTCGGGCCATTTCCGGTCTTTGGCCATGGGGTGGGGGCAGCGTGAATTTCCGCGCCGGCAGCCGATTGTTCATGCTGCCGCAACGGCCGTATATTCCTGCCGGCACGCTCCGTCGGGCGGTCTGCTATCCGCAAGCGGCTGAGAGCTGGACGCTGGACGAGATCGGGGCGGCTCTCGACAAGGTTGGTCTCGGTCAACTCAAGGACAGAATCGAAGACGATGCGCCCTGGGACCAGACGTTGTCGGGCGGCGAAAAACAAAGGCTGACCTTCGCGCGCCTGTTATTGAATGCCCCCGATATCATCGTCATGGATGAGGCGACGGCAGCCCTGGACGAAAAAAGTCAGGACAAGATGATGCAGACGGTGATCGACGAACTACCCGACGCCACGATCATAAGCGTGGCGCATCGTGCCGAACTGGAAGCATTTCATAGCCGCAAGATCACACTGGAACGTCGGGAAGGCGGCGCGAAGCTTGTCAGCGATATCGATCTCATTCCCCGCAAGGCGAGAGCAGGCTCGCTGCTTCGCCGAATGGTCAAGCGGAAGTGACGTTTCAGCCGAGACCTTGCTCCCACGTTACGAGCCCGTCTGAGAGAGAGGGAGGCGCGACGATGAGATGGCCAGAGGGAGCGCGGTTACAAGCACCGGCACGATCAGCGCCAACCATGCTGCCCCATAGCCAAAATGGTCGACAAGGAGACCGAATATGTAGGGGCCGATTGCCATGACCGCCAGACAAATGGTGGAAGCGAAGGCGATCGTTGATGCAATCGAACCTTTCGGCGCACTTTCGGCGATTTCCAGCAGGTAAAGCGGAAACCAGCCGATGCCGAATATACCCAGCAGGACAAGCACCAACAGAATAACGGGTGCCGGGGTGCCGATGGGAAGGATCGCCAGGATTGCGGCAGTGCCTGCGGCAATGATGGATACACGGCCGAATGATTGACCGCGAAGACCGGGCCGAAAGCGATCGCTGATCCATGGCAGCAGAATGCGGCCCGGAATGCCCGCAAGCTGTGTTGCGGCGAACATCGAGGAGGCGACAAAGAGGCCAAGCCCCAGTCCGTCGGCCATGAACCCGATGACATGCGCCGTAAGGGTAAATTGAAAGGCGGACATGGCAATGCCAAGCCGCAATACGGGCCAGAAACTGCTATTCTGACCGACGATGCGGGCGAGTTTTACCAGAGGAAGCGGCGGCTCCGTTTTTGCCGCCAAATCGCTTCCCTCGCGATACAGTCCCCAGAAAAGCGCAGCGCCCAGCACGGAGATAGCGGCGCAGAGCCATGCTGCGGCATGCCATCCGTAACGGACTGCCATAAAGGGAAGGAGAGCGGCTGCGATCATCGTTCCGAAGGGAACGGCTGCCTGTCGAAACCCTGTTGCGATGCCGCGTTTGGCGGGCGGGAACCAGCGCATGATCGCCCGCGTGCCGCCCGGCTGGACCGCTGCATAAGTACCGCCCAGAAACGCGATGCAGACAAGCAGCGCAGGCAGGCTGTTTGCGAATGCCGCCGCACATGCCATCGCGATCGCCATGCCGAGCATGGCAATGCCGACGATGCGGCGTTCGCCATGAATGTCGATGGCGCGGCCGAGCGTGAACATGGTCACGATCTGGATAGCGTTCATGACGGTGACGGCGAGTGACGCGGACGCAAGAGAGACGCCAAAGGCTTCACGCCAGAAGGGCACGAGAATGTAGATGCCCTGCGACACGAACGAGCCGGCGGTCTGCGTGCCGACTGCCACGGCAAGCACGGCCCAGATCCTGGGATCGGTGGCGGAAACGGGTGTGGGCGAAGTCGAAGAAATCTGTGACGACACGGAAAAGCTCCTATCAAGAGTTTTCGTGCAATAGCCTTCCCGGAGAGCAGACAGAATTAAGGACTTGCACATTTCAATGATAACAGCTTGTTATGCAGGCCATGCGCTCATTGGATCCCATAGCCGTCGAGGCTTTTCTTCTTGTTGCCGAACTGCAGTCGTTCACCCGCGTTGCGGGCGTGATGAATACGTCGCAGGCCGCCATATCCCTGCGCCTGCGTCGGCTTGAAGAAATGTTGGGGCATCGCCTGGTCGAACGGACACCGCGCCGGGTGCGATTGACGGCGGCAGGGGAGCGCTTCCTGGAGCCGGCACGCGCCTATGTCGCCGCCGGCCGTCGTGCGAGTGATGTCTTTGAGCAGGAGCCGACACGTCTGGCGATCGGCGTCACGCATCATTTGATCGGAGCCGACCTGCCTCGAATACTCCGGGTGATCAGTGAACTCGAGACCAGCGTCACGCTTCATCTTCGTACAGCCGGCACAAGGACCCTGCTTGAACTCTACGATGCCGGAGAGCTCGATGCGATCGTCGTGTTGCGGCATGACGATATCCGGCGAGATGGTGAGCCTCTGTTTCAGGAAAGCTTTGGCTGGTACTCCAGCCCGGATTTTGATCTTCCTGCAAGCGCCCCGGTGCCGCTGGTTCTTCAACCGGAGCCCTGCAATTTACGAGCCATGGCTCTTCGGGCGCTGGATAGCGTGGATATTGCCTGGCGCGAGGCTTTTGTCGGAACCGGGGCAACGGCGGTGGGCGCAGCGGCGGAAGCCGGCATCGGCGTCGCGCTCCTGGCGCGAAGCGCCGCTCCGGCGGGTGTGCGGGAGGTGCGGAGCCGCTTTCTGCCGGCGCTTCCAAAACTGGATGTCGTGATGATTTCCACAGTGACCGGCGATCGCGCGAACTCCGCGCTCGCACGTATCACCCGTGCATTTCGATCATCCTGACGAGGCGGGTATTTGCCTTTTCTGGGCTTTTGGAAAGCCAGCGACGAAGTACCTTTGGTTCAACTGCCTCGTAAATTCTTTTAGTCATTGGCCCCGTAAATTCTTGGCAGCCGCCGCAGAGCATCTTAGACTCGGCCGATCATATCGACATGGGCAGAAGGAGTTGACGATGAAGATCAGTGCGCGCAATCGCCTCAAGGGCAAGATCATCGATGTCGTCAAAGGGGCGACCACTGCACATGTGCGTATCGATATCGGTGGCGGTATTGTTGTCACCTCATCCATCACCAATGATGCCGTCGATGAACTTGGGCTGAAGGTCGGCGGTGACGCCTATGCTGTCGTCAAGGCATCGGACGTCATGGTCGCGGTGGACTGATCCGCACCCTCGGGCTTCTGACAAAAAAGCGCTGTCCGCTCATCCGTATATTGGGTGAGCGGACAGCGCTCGCAAGTTAAGTCCTTGCCGATGGTCATTTAAGCGACTACCGATATATTCTCATAAACATATCGACGATCATCAATACCGGGGTGACTTATCAGCGCTGCCGCGCCGAATTTTCGGGACGGCCAGACCTTCAGGCCGAAACGGAATGGCCGCGTTACACCTTGAAATGGCGTTTGCGTCCCGATCACGAATATGTGCTCCGAGGGCTGTAACTTCCTCGGCCTTGCCCTCGTAAATATTGAAAGAATTGGTTCAACGGGAGGATCGAGCAATGGTGAACAGACGAGAGCTTCTCAAAGGGGCGGCATTCGCGGCGATTGCGCTTCAGCTTGGTGGCGGTCGAGCGTTTGCCGCGACGGGTTCTTTCCCCATTACCCTGACCGATGAGGAATGGCGCAAACGCCTGACCCCGGATCAATATGAGGTTTTGCGGAAAGAGGGCACGGAATATCCGGGATCCAGCCCGTTGCTGCATGAAAAGCGCCGGGGCAATTTCGCCTGCGCCGGTTGCGATCAGGAGGCGTTTTCTTCCACCACCAAGTTCGAAAGTGGAACCGGGTGGCCGAGCTTCTGGGCCCCCTTGGAAAACGCGGTCGGCACCACACAGGACACCTCTCTTGGAATGGTGCGAACGGAGGTCCATTGCGCCCGTTGCGGCGGTCATCTGGGCCATGTTTTCGATGATGGACCCAAGCCAACCGGTCTTCGCTATTGCCTGAACGGCGTGGCGCTGAACTTCCATCCGACGTCGGCCTGACCGATAGGGAATATTGCGATGTTGCTGTTTCTTCTCGCCTATACAGGCGGCGTGCTGACGATCGTCAGTCCCTGCATCCTGCCGGTTTTGCCGTTTGTTTTTGCACGTGCCGGTCGACCTTTCATGACCAGCATCCTTCCCATGCTGGTCGGCATGGCGGCAACCTTCGCCGGCGTGGCGACACTCGCGGCGGTCGGGGGTGGCTGGGCGGTCGAAGCCAATGAATATGGCCGGGTGGCGGCCATCACGCTGCTGGCAGTCTTTGGCATCTTTCTGCTCTTCCCGTCATTGTCGGAGCGTCTGACCCGGCCGCTGGTGGCGCTCGGCGCTAGACTTTCGCAATCAGCCGACCGGGAAACGGGTCGTGGTTCGGCTGTCGTCGGATCGTTGATGCTCGGCGTCGCCACCGGCCTCCTGTGGGCCCCGTGCGCGGGACCGGTTCTCGGCCTCATTCTGACTGGAGCGGCACTACAGGGGGCCAATGTTGGAACCTCACTTCTGCTGCTTGCCTATGCGCTTGGCGCGGCGACGTCTTTGATGCTTGCCCTTCTGATCGGCGGCCGGGTTTTTCAGGCCATGAAACGTTCCATCGGGGCAGGGGAATGGATAAGGCGCGGCCTGGGCGTTGCCGTGCTTGTCGCGGTCGCCGCAATCGGCCTCGGCCTCGATACCGGTTTCCTGACACAGGCGTCGCTTGCCAGCACCTCAGCGCTCGAACAGAAGCTGATCGATGGATTGGGCGGCAAGCCGGATCAGGATATCGCTGGAGGCGGCGCGATGAAGCCTTCGACCGTGATGCAGAAGGATGCCGTGCAGAATGGCGCGATGCAGGGCAATCCCGCGATGATGTCTGCCAATCCGGCCGCGATGAGTGGCTCGAGCGCGATGATGATGCAGGGCAAGCCATCGGCGTCCACCGCAGAACAGCTTCCGGTCGAAGGCACCGCTCCGTCGCTCGCAGGCGCGGTTGAATGGCTCAATTCGCAACCCCTGAGCATGGAGCAGCTGAAGGGCAAGGTCGTGCTTGTCGACTTCTGGACCTATTCCTGCATCAACTGCCTGCGGTCTATCCCCTATGTCCGCGCCTGGGCCGAAAAATACAGGGATCAGGGACTTGTCGTGATCGGCGTGCACGCACCGGAATTCGCTTTTGAAAAACGCGTCGACAATGTCAAAAAGGCGATTGCTGATCTCGGTATTGTTTACCCCGTCGCCGTCGATAATGACTATGCGATCTGGCGGGCATTCAATAATCAATATTGGCCGGCGCATTACTTCATCGACGCAAAGGGGCAGGTCCGCTACCATCATTTTGGTGAGGGCGAATACGACCGGTCGGAGCGTGTCATCCAGCAGCTTCTTGCGGAAGCGGGAAAGACGGATGTCGGCTCGGATATCGTCGCGGTCAACGCAAGCGGCGCGCAGGCGGCCTCCGACACGGCCGACGTGCAATCGCCGGAAACCTATGTCGGTTACGAACGGGCGCAGAACTTCATCAGTGCCGGCGGGATCGTCAACGATCAGGCTCACGCCTATGTCGAGGAAAAGCCCCGGCGCAACGAATGGGGTCTAACCGGCAACTGGACGGTTGGTGCCGAACATGCGGCATTGAATGACAGCGGCGGCGGCATCTATTATCGGTTCCGGGCCCGGGACCTGCATCTGGTCCTTGGTCCAGGTGCAGATGGCAAGCCGGTGCGCTTCCAGGTCACGATTGATGGCAAGCCGCCGCGTGAAGACCATGGCATGGATGTCGATCCCGATGGAAACGGCACCATTACCGAACAGCGCCTTTATCAACTCGTCCGCCAGAGTGGACCGGTAGAAGATCACACATTCGAAATCCGCTTTCTGGACGCTGGTCCCGAAGCCTATGCATTCACCTTCGGTTGAAAGGAAAAGGTCATGAGACGCATGTTTGCCTGGAAAGCGATAACGACAACGCTGGCCGTCGGATCCGCGATAATGTTGGCAAGTCTGAGTGTAGCCTCGGCGCAGGAAGGCATAGCGCTTCCCGCGCCTGCGGCTGATGTTTCCGCAAGTACCGCAGCCACCGAAACGGCGGTTTTTGCCGGCGGTTGTTTCTGGGGCGTGCAGGGTGTCTTCCAGCATGTGAGCGGCGTCAAAAACGCAGTCTCCGGTTATGCGGGCGGCGCAAGGCAGACGGCGAATTATGAAGCGGTCGGCAGTGGCAAGACCGGCCATGCGGAGGCCGTGAAGGTAACCTATGATCCGAAGCAGGTGACCTATGGCCATCTGCTGCAGATCTATTTTTCAGTGGCCCACGATCCGACCGAGCTTAACCGCCAGGGGCCGGATATCGGCACGCAGTATCGTTCCGCCATCTTTCCCGCAAATGAGGATCAGGGCCGTGTGGCGAAAGCCTATATTGCCCAGCTCAACAAGGCACGTCTTTACGACGCGGCGATCGTGACGACAATCGAGCCGGGCCATGCTTTTTATCCCGCCGAAGCTTACCATCAGGATTTCCTGACGAACAATCCGACCTATCCCTACATCGTCTACAACGACCTTCCGAAGCTCGAAAACCTGCGCAAACTGTTTGCAAGGGATTTTCGCGAGAAGCCCGTGCTGGTCGCCGAGAACGGTATTTGATATCAGCCTTCAACCCAGACGATTAAGGAAGGTGCCGGACATGTTTGAAGCGGTCTCTATCGACACTGCCGACAAGACCGAGTTTTACCGCGTGCTCGCCCAGCAATTGCAAGCCTTGTTCGAGGGAGAGGCGGACATGATCGCCAATGCCGCCAACATGTCGGCGCTGATCTATCAGATGATGCCAGACCTCAATTGGGCGGGTGTCTACCTGTTGAAGGGCGAGCAGCTGGTTCTCGGGCCGTTCCAGGGAAAACCAGCCTGCGTTCGTATCCCCGTTGGCCGCGGCGTTTGCGGCAGTGCCGTTGAGCGGAAGTCGTCGATCCTGGTTGAGGATGTCCATGCCTTCCCTGGCCACATCGCCTGTGACGCAGCCTCGCGCTCGGAACTGGTCGTCCCGATTTTTCGGGACGGTGCGACGATCGGTGTCATCGATCTCGATAGCCCGTTGCCGTCACGGTTCGATGCCGACGATCAGGCGGGTATCGAAAGGCTGGCGAAAATCTTCGCAGGTTCATTTTAGGCTGCAAGGAGAGGCAGCGGCTTGCAGAGAGGCGGTTCTGAAACGATCCGTCTTTCAGGCCAACTGGTCTTCCATGCCAAGAAAGCTGGTTGGCGTCATGTTCGTGACCTGCCGAAAGGCATGCGAGAACGAGGCAGTACTGGAAAAGCCGAATTCGGCCGCCACCCCGGCGATAGGGTTTCCTCTGGCGAGGTGATCCATGGCCTGCACGATACGAGCCCGTTGCCGCCAGGCCTTAAATGTCAGGCTTGTCTCTAAAGGAAAAAGCCTGCTCAGGGTTCGGACCGATGTCGCGGCTCTCGAGGCCAGTTCCTCAATGTTCAATCTGTTTTTACGGTCGTCCAGAGCCATATTGGCGACACGTATCCCGATCGTGCTCGTTGGCAGCGGCAGGAATGTGGGGGCATGGGCGGTGGATGTCAGTTCGTGTAGCATGAGCCTTGCAATGAGTTCGGCCTTCTCCTCCTCGATCTCGGCGACGAAAGCTGCCTCGAGCAGGGATTGCATGAGCGGGGTAACATGCAGGGCAAATGTACGCTCAAGCGGCATCGGTGGCGCCCATGCTCGTGCTGCCGATGGCTCCCAATGAACCATCCATAATTCGGCATCCGTCAGGACATCGACGCGATGGGCAACGCGGGCAGGAATCCAGACTGCGAGCTGGGAGGGCACCAACCATCGGCCCTCTTCGGTATGGACCTGCACCATGCCGGATGCTGCAAAGGTCAGTTGCGCCTCGTCATGGGCATGGATTGGCAAGCCGCCGCCGCGCTGCTTGAAGCCTCGTTGAAACATAAACGGACGTCCGGGCATGATTGGCCTCTCAGCGATGTCGATTGGCAGCACATCGATAAGGCGTTTGGCTAGCATGGAAAATGTCGATGGTCGAGGACTCATCGAAGCCGGAACAAAGGTGAGTGAAGATATGAAATCAGTGGTCATCAACGAATATGGCGACAACGCCGTGCTCACAGTTGCCGATGTTGAACGTCCGGAGCCGGGTCCCGGCGAGGTTTTGGTGAAGGTGCATGCGGCAGGCGTGAACCCCATCGACTGGAAGATCCGCAGCGGCGCCGGCCAGCGGATGGGCATGACCCTGCCGATCCATCTTGGCGGCGAGATCGCCGGCATTGTTGAAAAGCTTGGACCGGGCGTCAGCGAATTCAAACTGGGCGACGGTGTTTACGGCATCATCAAGGCTGGCGGGTTCTCGGAATATGCGGTCGCCAAAGTGACGGATATAGCAGGCAAACCTTCCAACCTGGAGTTCATCGAGACGGCTGCGGTGCCGCTCGGCGCCTTGACCGCGTGGCAGGCACTGTTCGATGTGGCCGGCCTTTCAAATGGCCAGCGCCTGCTCGTCACCAACAGCGCGGGCGGCGTCGGTTCTCTGGCTGTGCAGCTTGCCAGGGCGAGAGGGGCGCATGTCACCGCAATGGCGTCCAGCCGGAACGAGGCATACGTCCAAAGCCTCGGCGCGGACGAGTTTATCGACTATACGAAGCAGCCCTTCGAGCTGGTCGCTCGCGATATGGATGTCGTCTTCGACACGGTTGGAAGCGACACGTTCAAGCGGGCGTTCGCCACTCTCAAACAGGGCGGTTTTCTGGTAACGGCGGTGGCTTTCCCCAGCGAAGAGGACAAGCGCCATGGCATCGGCCTCGCGCGTGTGCAATGCAAGCCCGATGCGGAACAGCTCGCATCCATCCGCAAACTGGTCGAGGAGGAGAAGGTGAGGCCCCATGTGGCAACCGTCCTGCCGCTTGCGAGCATCGGGCAAGCGCTGGAACTGTCCGAAAGCGGGCGCACCCGCGGCAAGGTCGTTCTGCAGATCAGCAGCTAGGGACAGCGGTTTCGCATCAGCATGGATGGAGGCTCCGGCTCAAGCCGGAGCCTTTTCCTGGTCCGAAACATTGTGATCGGGTTCTGGTTACCAGCGCGGCACGCGTCTTTCATAGGCTGGATCGAAGAGCTTCATGTAAGCCGTGTCATCACGCTCTCTCATGGCTGTCTGCTCATAGAGTGCGGCAAGTTCGGAAAGCTTCTGCCGGTCGAGCGTGACGCCAAGTCCCGGTCCCTCGGGTACATCCAGCCGGCCACCCCGGAACGTGAATGGCGTGCCTTCGATGACGTCGACACCCGTCCATGGGTAATGCGTGTCGCAGTCGAAACTCAGGTTTGGCGTTGCCGCGGCCACGTGGATCATTGCCGCAAGGGTGATGCCGAGGTGGGAATTGGAATGCATGGAGACGCCAAGCCCCAATGTCTCGCAGACTTTTCCAAGATGGGTCGAGGCGCGCAGTCCTCCCCAATAATGGTGATCCGACAGCACGATCTGTACCGCGTTTTTGCGGAAGGCCGTGGCGATCTGGTCGAATTCCAGAACGATCATGTTGGTGGCGAGCGGGATGGACGTCGCGGCTGCAACCTGCGCCATCTGGTCCATGCCGATGACCGGATCCTCCAGATATTCCAGAACATTTTCGAGCTTGCGGGCAATGTAAATCGCCGTCTCCACGGTCCAGCCACCGTTGGGGTCAATCCGCAACGGATGATTGGGAAAGGCTTCCCGGAGCTTCAGCATCGTCTCGATCTCAAGATCGGGATGCAGAACGCCGCCTTTCAGTTTCAGCGACTGGAAACCGTATGTGTCAACCATCCTGCGGGCTTCGCCAACCATCTGGTCCGGTGTGAGAACCTCTCCCCATTCATCCGGCGCCTCGCCGATGTGGCCCGCAAATTTGAAAAACAGATAGGCGCTGAAGGGAACGCTGGTGCGAACCGCGCCGCCAAGCAGATCAGAGACCGGCCGCCCGAGAAGCTTGCCCTGAATGTCGAGGCAGGGGACTTCGAAGGCCGAGGCGACCACGTCCGTCAACTTGTGATCAGCCACCGCCGATTTGGCATTGATGCCGCCGCTGCCCGGCAATGCGGCGACGACGCGGGATTTCAGCTCGTGAAGATGAAACGGGTCCAGCCCGATGAGCGCCGGTGCCGCGCGCCGCAACCCGTCCAGCGCCTTGATGCTTCCGTAGCTTTCCCCGAGGCCGGCCGTGCCGTCGTCGCATATGACCTCGATGACGGTACGCAATGCATGGGGCTGATGGACGCCCTTGCAGTTCAGCAGCGGCCTGTCAGGAATGGCGACCGGTGTTAGGTGAATCTCGGCTATGCGCATCAAAAAGCTCCTTGTCGCCACCAGCTGCGCGCAGCTTTGAGCGCATCGTACAGCGGTGGCAGTTCGGGATGCCAGTGGCGTTCCCATTCCAGACTGAGGGGGATGTGTCGTTCGTCCGACTGTAGAATCGAAAGCAGGTCCGCCATGGGAAAATCACCCTGGCCGGGCAAAACATAGCGTCGCCGACCATCGCTATCCGTCTTGCTGTCCTTGACGTGCAGATGGACGATGTTTTTCGCGATATGGTGCCAAAGGGTCTTAAGATCGCTGCCTTTGGCCCAGGTGTGGTGGGTATCCCATAAAATCCGTGCTGTCGGCACGCGTTCGATGAAGGTGAGAAGCTGATTGAAATCCGCCAGCGCATCGTGGGTCTCGATCATCAGATCGACATTCAACCCGCGGGACTGCCGCCGCGCACGCCAGTCCTCCAACAGCGCTGCTGCGCGGTTTATCTCGTCCGGTGTCAACCGTTTGCCACCGTCGAAGATGCGCAAATAGGAAATGTCAGCAGCTTCTGCCCAGTCAATGAAAGGCTCGATGGCGGCGAGATCGGTACTTCCGAAGAGCCGAATGGACGTGTTGAGAGCGGCAATCTTCAGATCGCGTTCGGCCAGAAATGCTGCAAACGCCGCAGGTGTGCCAAACTCGGAGGCGAGGGCCGGGATCAGCTCGACCGTGCCGGATAGTGCGCGCAATTCCACGGTCGCAATATCGTGTCGTTGCGCCAGATCGGCTGTCTCATGAAGGCTGAGCTCGGAGCAGCCGAGGGTCGAAAAGCAATGCTGGAAAATGTTCATGCCATACGCTCCATATCCCGCTTATGGACTGGATGAAGCGGGGCAAGCCCCGCGATGAAACGTTCGATCTCGGTAATGGCAAGATCGGACAGCGCCCTTAACTCATTGCCCAGCGAGCCGGCGATATGCGGCGTGAGGATGACATTGGGCAAATCGTAAAACGGGCTGTCCGTCGGCAATGGTTCCGGTTCCGGTGTATCGATGAGAATGCGCAACCGTCCTGAAACTGCCTCTGTCAGCAATGCGTCATGATCGACCAGCCAGCCCCGCGCCGTGTTGATGAAAATGGCATGATCCGCCATCAGCGCCAGCTCGCGGGCGCCAATCATATGGCGGGTTTCGGGCAGGATCGGTGCATGCAGGGACACGACGTCGGACCAGGCGAGAAGCGCGTTGAGCTCCATTTTCGTCGCGCCAAGTGCCGCCGCCTCATCCACCGAAAGAAAAGGGTCGTAAACGGCGATTTCGAATTTGCCGCGCGCCAGCATCTCCATGACCAGCCGACCAATTCGTGAAGCGCCGACAATACCGATCCTGCGGGCATGATTGCCGAGATGGGGCAGGTTCATGCCTCGCCTGCTGCCAAACCCACCGGTGCCGCGCTCGGCCCTGTGTTCGTCGCGCAGACGAAACACATCCTTGCCGCACATGATGATGGCCGCATAGGTAAATTCGGCAACCGGAACGGCCATGGCGGATGCCGCCGTGGTGATGAGAATATTGGACGTTTCCCAGAATTCGCTGGGTGCAACCGTTCGCACCGAGGATGCGGCATAGGCGATCATTTTTAACTTTGGCGCACGGGCGAGGCGCTCGCGCGTCAAGGAAGGTGTACCCCAGGCGGCCAGCAGGATATCCGCTTCGGCCAGCGCCTCGGCCCCCGTTGCCGTGTCGAAATCCGTATAGGGGAAACCGGGGATGATATCCGTCACCGCATTCAACCGTGCCCATTCGCGCGTACCGAAGAAACCTTCCGGTAGTTCCTGGCGCATGGCGATTAAAAGCCGTGGTCTCTTCTGAAATTGTCTCATACGCGCACCGGACTTGAAACAGGACGAACATCGATGCGGCCAACCTCGATTTCGATCGGTCGGGAACCGGGCCGCAGGATGACATCGAGAAAAAGCTTCGGAGGCGCTTCACCCGGCCTGAGTTTCAGCGGAGGAGTCCTGAGCGCTCCGCTCCATTGGGCGGCCGGGAAAGGGAAAAGCGAGCCGTTCATCGCGCGGAAAGGCGCAAGTGCGATTGCTTCCTGCCCTTCGGCTACAGCATCTTTCAGCCGGAGCGATATTCCGAGCACGTCCCCATGCGCCGGCACCTCCACATCGCATATCGCCTCCACCCAGAAGCCCGTGCCCGGATGGACAAGCTGCCCGCCGAGACTATGGCTTTGCTCACTCGTTTCCGTGACTGTCAGGGCTGAAAAATCCGATGCCAGATTGCCTGTCGGGTTGTTTACCGGGTCGAAACGGTCGTCTTTTGGCAGGATGCGGGCCGGCGCGCGCGGCACGATCGTTTCGAGATAGGTCGCAAGCCGCTTTCCGACGGCAAAAGCGCCGGAAACGGCAAAATGGGTGCCGTCATCGGAATAGCCGGAATAGGGCTCGCCAAATTCACTTTCGGGGTCAACCCACGCCGAATTCCAGTCGAAGACATGGCAATTGGCGTGGCCGGCGGCAAATTCGGTGCTCTGCCGGTTGATCCAATGCGCCTTTGCCCGTTCCGCACCGCCGGCCGGCCATTTCCCAATGCCCCGTGCGAGGATCGGAAGCAGGATGACTACCTTGCCCGCGTCGAGCAGAGCCGAGACGATCCGCGCCCGCGTATTGGCAATCGTCTGGCGTGTTTCCACCATCATGTCGTTGGTGCCGGCATCGACGATGGTCAGATCGAAATCCGATTGCAGCAGTCGCGGCAGCCGCCGTTCAATCTCGATCGCTTTCTGGCCGGAAACCCCGAAATTGAGGCCGGAAAAGAACCGGCTGACACCCGGCCGGTTGCTCGGCTCCCAGCCAGGCGGCACGCTTAAATCGTGGTACACAGGGCAGCAAAGCCTGCCATGCGACAGGACCTCCGCCCAGCTCATCCAGCCGCGTGCCGATGTGGCAAGCGAGCTGGCGTCACCAATATGGTTCTGCTGGACGAGCGAGGTGCCGAGAATGGCAATCCGGCTCGCCCTTGGTAACGATACGGACATGGTTTTACCGGGATATCAGGAGAACAGGACGCCGCCATTGATGTCGTAGCAGGCGCCGGTGATATAGGCGGCATCGTCGGATGCGAGGAAAGCCACCAGACCGGCAACGTCTTCGCTTGAGCCTTCCCGCTTCAGCGATGTGGCACCCGCCACCCTTTCACGCACCTCCGGTTTGGTGAAGGTGTCATGGAAGGTGGTCGAGATCATGCCCGGGCAAACGGCGTTCACGCGAATGTTCGGGCCGGCTTCCTTGGCAAGGCCGCGGGTAAAGGTCATCACGGCACCCTTGGAGGTCGCATAGGCAAGCGCGCCCGGACCGCCGCCGTCACGGCCAGCCTGCGACGAGAAGGTGACTATCGCCCCGCCCTTTGCCATTTTAGGCAGTGCGGCCTTCGCCGTCAGGAACAGCGACGTCAGATTGACGTCGAGGACCTGATGCCAGAAGGCTTCGTCCATATCCGCAATTGTCTTGCGGGCGATAAGGCCACCGGCAACATGGACGAGGCCATGGATCTCGCCGAATTTGTCCGAGGCAGCTGAAATCGCGGCCTCGACTTCGCCTGCATTTGTCAGGTCGGCCTTGATTGCCAGAGCCGAACGGCCAAGTTTTTTGATTTCGGCAACGGCCGTGGCCGCACCCTCGGCCGCACCATTATAGGTGAGAACGACATTGGCACCTTCCTGCGCAAAACGAATGGCGCATGCCCGGCCGATATCCCGACCGGCGCCGGCGACAACAACGGTCCTGTTGGTAAAACGCTGCATTGGAAAACCTCGTATCATTAGAACTGCTTGGGGAGAGAGAGCTTGAAACGCTCGTCATCGACATCGCTGAAATAGATGTCGGTGGAAAAACCCTGGTCATCGATGAAGCTGAAGATGCGCTTCGGCTCCTTCAGGCTGTAAGGCACGAAAAGGGTGACAAGGCGATGCCGGGTTGCGGCCGGAACGGTGGCGCAGACATGGTGGTGAATGTCGAGCCCCTCGAATTCCTTAGGATCGATGTCGGGAAAACCCTCGACGGCGCTGATCTGTGGCGTGCCGGCTGACGAATAGACGAACTGTCCGTAAAAGCCCGCTTTCTGACCATTGTAGCGGAAGCTCGACCTGCCGGTCTGCGGTGCTCCAATCGTGTGGCAAAGCCATTGCAGTTCCTGTGGCTCTGAACATTCGACCTCATCGACAATCACGAAATAGCTGTCGTTGACGAAGTGGATTTCGCGCAGCACCTTTTGAACCAGCGGGTTCGCAACCTGGTAGGCGGCGGTTGCATCGCCGACGATGCGAACATGGCCGGGCTTTTCCTCGACCGAAACGATGCGGCCGGCGGCGCGGCGGGCAAGCGCCTTGTCCTTTTCGGCATATTGTCCCTTGCCGCCGATCAGCACGGCGTTTTTCGACCGTGTCTGGCGACGCCAGTTCAGATGCATCTGCGAATTGAACGCTACGTAATAGCCGGACTGGATCGCCAGATCCTCGCCATGGGCATAGAGGACAAAGGCATTCTGGTCGCCATGGCTGTGGCTCAGTGAACCATAGGGGCTGGATTTGAAGACAAATTGCAGATGCCGGTCCGGGTCTTCCATGTGCTTCTGGATGGTCGCCCAACCGATATCGTCGAAAACCGCGAGTGCGGGTAAATCGGCCGGTGAAACGGCTTCCACCTGTTGGTAGTCGTGGCGATAGACGAGATCGTCGAAGTTCAGATCCCACCAGCCGTAATTGTAAAAGGCCATTTCCGTGCCCGTCGCATCGGTCTTGATGTGATCGAAATACCATTGATAGTGGCCGTTGCCGGTAACGCCGGCAAATTGGCGGACGTTGTAGCCGAGCTTCAGGCCGGGAAGGTCGCCGAGCGTGGAGTCGTCGCCGAAATTGGCGCGACGGGTTCCCGGCGCCTTGGTATAAAGCGGGAAGCGCCCGGTATTCTGGAAAAACGGCCGCTGATAGAGATCGTAACCCATATAGGAACGGATCAGATTGGCAGCCTCGATGAGATAGGCCATGCCGGTCATCCAGTAGTGCGGACCTTCCGCCCAGCCACCATCGGTTCCGGCCCATGGGGAATAGAGGGTGGCGAGGAATTCAACGGTATAATCGAGCCATTCGCCTGCCTCGTCGCTTTCGCCCCGCAACGCGATGCAGGCCGGTGTCAGGACTGCCGAAAGCGAGCGAACCGCATGGCTGTCATAGGGAAACACGTGGATGCGGGCATGCGCGATGACATGGTCGGCAACCTCGCGTGTCCGTTCAAGCAGAACCGAACGCACGGTTTCTCGCTCGTCTTCGCTCAGATGGTCGTAGAGCCAGTCGTAACCCCAGGCGAGTGCGACGACGACACGGAAACCCGCCTCGTCATTATAGGCCCGGGAGGTCGCGCCTTTCGGATCCCAGCCGGCGACCGCCAGCAGCCACTTGCGGGATGCATCGAGCAGATCGTCGCGTCCAAGCACACGGCCCGCTATGGCCAGATGCCGGATCGCATAGATCACTTCCTGGCAGTCAATATACATCTGCCGCCAGAGTGTCGCGACGCGCATATTGTTGGGATAGGGCTGTGGTTCCGGCATGACCGGCCGCTCCAGCCAGGGTTTGACCGATTTTTCGTAGAATTCGGACCAGCCGCAATGGTTGGGGTCCTTTGCCACGGCGTCCGCGAAGGCGCTCAACTGCTCGGGATTGAGCCACAGCCTTGGATGGCTGGCATGGGCGGCGGCATGGCGCGCCTGCCTGCCGGGCAGCGGCGTTTTCGGCAGCGACGCGCCGATCTCGAAGCTGCGCACGGTGCTCCAGTTGGACTCCGGCGTTGCGGTGGTCTCATCCCACAGCGCATAACACCAGTGATAACGGCCTTCCGGCAAGGCCTCATCCGGCGTGAAGAAATTCCAGGCGAGATCTTCGAAGACGAGTGTTTTTTTGTCGGCGAAACCGGGATCGGTAGAAATGCGCAGCACGTAACGTGCGCCGTCGTCGATATCGGGTAGCCATGAAAAGCGCGGAGGGTTCTCCGTCGGTGGTGCTTCTTCGCTCGGCTCGTAGCCAATGGTCAATGAACCCGGCCGGGGTTCATCGAGAAGTGTCTGTCTGGATATGGCCGGGGCAGAGGGACGCATTGCGCTCTAACTCCTATGAAAACGGAAGGAAAAGGATGGCGGCGACAAGGCCGCCATCACGGTCGAAGGGTTTATTGCGCGGCCTTGTATTGACGGTCATAGGCCGATTGCATGATCTTGATGACCTCGTCGTAGCCGAGTGCGGTGAGGCGCTTCTTGTAGGCGTCCCAGCCGGTATCGACGTCCTGCGCGCCGAGAATCCAGGTCTGCTGCATCTCGGTCATGTAGGTGAGGATGCTCGGCCAGTAGCGGTCGAAGGTCGCCTTTTCCTCGGCGTTCAGGGAAACCCCCATGAACTCGTCCTTGAGGCAATTGCACTTCTCGTACATGTCGATGCCTTCGAGCGCGATCTTGTTCGTCCACTGGCGCTCATATTCGTAGTCCATCCAGTATCCGCGCGGGATCGCCGCACCGACGGCCCATAGCTGGGCATTCACCGGATCCTTGTTGGCGAGGATTTCCTTCTTGAATTGCGGCTTGCCGTCGACCATCTCGTAGGTCAGGCCCTCGACGCCGAAATTCGACAGGATGCGGCCCTGCTGCGAGAACCAGAAATCGAAATATTTGATGGTTTCGACCGGGTGCTCATTGGTCGCCGAAATGGCCCAGCCGACGGGCTGGACACGCAGGCGGCGGGAATCTTCGAAGCGCTGGCCGGAGACCGTTTTTGGCGGCAGCATCGGCTTTAGCGCAAAGCCCTCGATCTTGGGCGACAGCGCATCATTGTAGGTCGAGGTGCTGGCGAACCAGTCATGTGTCATGCCGCCGAGATTGTTGCCCAGAAGATATTCGCGCGAGCGCGCGCCGCGGGTGAAAATCTCCTTGTCGATCAGGCCTTCCTTGTACCACTTGGCAACATTGGAAATCCCGGTCTTGTAGTTTTCCTCCGCCCAGGGGTGACGCAGCTGCCCGTCATAAACGGCGAAGTCACCATAACGTTCGGATCCGGACACGCGCGCATCCCACAGATTGATGAGGCGGACGGCATCGATTTCCTCGCGGGCGAAATAGGGAACCTCATCCTTGAGGCCGTTGCCGTTCGGGTCCTTGTCGCGGAAGGCTTTCAGAACCTCATAGACTTCTTCCGGCGTTTCCGGCTGCTTGAGGCCAAGCTTGTCGAGCCAGTCCTGACGGATAAACCAGCCGCGCGAGAACTTGCCATCAGGCACATAGGGAATGAAATAAAGCTTGCCGTCCGGTCCGGAGATGGCGTTGCGGATTTCCTTGTGGCTGTCGAAGAAGGCTTTGAGGTTGGGGGCGTTTTCCTCGATCAGCTCATCAAGCGGAATGAACGCGCCCTCCAGCCCGTAGCGAATGAAGTCTTCCTTCAGTCCGCCGGAGGCGTCACCGCCGACGATATCGGGCAGGTTGCCAGAGGCGATCAGAAGGTTGAAGGCATCGCGGCTGCTGGTGGTTGCCAGCGACGCCACGTTGCGGACATGGATGTTGGTGATTTCCGCCGCCTTCTGCTCTACCGGCCATTTTTCCGAATAGACGTATTTGTCGCGGAAGTGGAAATGGATCGTCAGTTCCAGCGGGTCTTCGGTGATCTTGCCTGAATCCTGTGCCGATGCCGGCAAGGCCAGGGTCGCGGCTGTCATCAACGCCAGTAGGGGCGCGCCTTTTCGTAGTGCTCTCACAGGTTCTCCTCCCTTGTGCTGCTACTCTTTCACTCCGCCCAGCAGAATTCCTTTGGTGAAATACTTCTGCGCGTAGGGGTAAATGATGAGGACGGGAATGATGGAAGCGATCATGATCGCTGACGTCACCGTCTCGAACGAATAGTGGGCGGTGAGCAGGCTCGAGGCGAATTCGTCGTTCGAGTTCAGATCGACGATGACGCGCTTCAGATAGACCTGAAGCGGGATCTTTTCCTCGCCGCGCAACAGCACCATGGCCCAGAAATAACCGTTCCAGCGCGAGACGATGCAGAACAGCGCAACGGTGACGATGGCGGGTTTCGACAGTGGAATGAATACCTTCCACAGCAGCTGCAATTCGCTGGCGCCATCCATCTTGGCGGCCTCTTCGAAGGATTTAGGCACGGCTTCGAAAAAATTGCGCAGCAGAATGACGTTGAACGCATTGGCGGCAAACCCGAGAATGATGCCGAAGCGGCTGTCGAGAAGCCCGAGATCGCGCATGTTCAGGAAGAAGGGGATCATGCCGGCGTTGAACCAGAGCGTAAATGCGATGGCGATGTTAAAGAAGGTGCGACCACGCAGGCGTTTGCGCGAAAGGGCATAAGCTCCGGGGATCATGATCAGCAGGCTCATGAGCGTGCCGCCGAAGGTGTAGATGAAGGTGTTGCCATAGGCGACCCAGAACATCCTGTCGGACAAGACCCGGTCATAGGCGGCAAGCGTGACGTCGACCGGCCAGAGCGTGACGCGGCCGGCGGTGACGGCGGCGCCCGAGGAGAGCGAGACCGACAGCACGTAAATGAAGGGATAGAGCGTCGACAGGACGAACAGGCCGAGAAGAATGGCGTTTGCCCAGCCGAAAATCTTGTCGCCGCGGGAATAGAGATTGAAGTTTGCCATGTTTCAGCTCCTCACCACAGCGATGTCGACGAGACTTTTCGGCTGATGCGATTGGCCGAATAGACGAGAACGAAAGCGATGACGGCGTTGAACAGTCCGGCGGCCGTGGCCAGGTCATACTGGGTGCCCTGCAGGCCGGTGCGGTAGATGAAGGTGGAAACGACGTCCGCCGTCTCATAGGTGGATGGGCGATAGAGCAGGATGATATATTCGAACCCGACTTCGACCAGATTGCCGATGCGGATGATCAGCATGATCACGATTGTCGGCAGGATGCAGGGCAGGGTGATGCGCCACATCATCTGCCAGCGCGATGCGCCGTCCACCCGGGCGGATTCATAAAGCGTCGGGCTCACGCCGGCGATGGCGGCGAGATAGACGATGGATTCGAAACCTGCCTCCTTCCAGACCGACGAGCCGATATAAATGGGACGAAACCATTCCGGCTGGGTCAGGAAGTAGATCGGCTCAAACCCAAGGCCTTTCAGCAGAAGATTGACGATACCGATCGATGGCGACAGGAAATTGATGACGATGCCGGCAACGATCACCACCGAAATAAAGTGCGGCAGGTAAACGACCGTCTGAGCCCAGCGGCGTGCGACGCCATTTTGAACCTCGTTGAACATTAGGGCCAGAATGATGGGGACCGGAAAGGCGAAGATCAGTCCAAGGCCGCTGATCTTGATGGTGTTCCAGAAGGAGCGCACGAACATGTCATTGTGGAAGAGTTCGATAAAATTCGCAAAACCGACCCAGGGACTTTTTTCGATACCGCGAAAAATCGAGAAGTCCTGGAATGCGATGACCAGCCCGTACATGGGCTTGTAGAGGAAGACTGCAAACCAGATGAGCATCGGCGCCAGCAGCAGATAGAGCTGCCAGTCGCGGCGCATATCTTCCTGAAGATCGTGGAGGCGTTCCTGAAAGCCCTGTTTCATGCCAGCGCCTCACCTCTGGCCTTCAGCGACCTGCCGGTCGCCGCATCGAAGACGTGGATGCGCGCGGTATCAATACCGAGGCGGTTGACGCCGTTCAGAGTATGGTCGCCATAGAGTGTTTCGGCCTTGGCGATAAATGGCTGGCCATCGGCCGTGCCATGCAGGAGCGCTTCCGCGCCCAGTGGCTCCACGAGGTCGATGCTGCAATTTAATGTTTCACGACCCTCTTCGGTCTCTACCGACATGATTTCCGGTCGCAGGCCTAGCTTGACCGGCTGCCCTTCCGTGGCGTTCTTCGCGAAAGCTTCGGGAATGCTGAAGCGCTGGCCGGAACCGCCCGCAAGCACAACCTTCACGTTGCCGTCCCGCTTCTCGATGGTCCCATCGAGAAGGTTCATCGGCGGCGAGCCGATAAAGCTTGCGACAAACGTATTTGCCGGTTCGAGGAAGACCTCCATCGGCGAGCCGACCTGCTCGATATGGCCGCCATTCATGATGACGATACGGTCGGCGAGCGTCATCGCCTCGACCTGGTCATGGGTGACATAGATGCTGGTGGCCTGCATCCGCTTGTGCAGCAGCTTTATTTCGGCGCGCATGTGGGTGCGCAGCTTGGCGTCGAGGTTCGAGAGCGGCTCGTCGAAAAGGAAGATTTTCGGCCTGCGCACGATGGCGCGACCCATGGCGACGCGCTGACGCTGGCCGCCGGAAAGATCGGCCGGCTTGCGGGCCAGATATTCGGTGAGCCCCAGTATCTGGGCGGCTTCCGCAACGGCCTTGTCGATGGCGGCTCGTTTCTCGCCCCGGACACGCAGGCCGAATGCGATGTTATCGGCGACGCTCAGATGCGGGTAAAGCGCGTAGTTCTGGAACACCATGGCGACATCGCGGTCTTTCGGGGCGATCTTGTTGACCACCCGGCCGTCCATCGAAACGGTGCCGTCCGAGATGTCTTCCAGCCCTGCAAGCATGCGCAGCGTGGTGGATTTTCCGCATCCCGAGGGACCAACGAGGACAACGAATTCCTGCGGCTGTATGGAAAGATTGATACCGTGGACGACTTCGAGAGCGCCGTAGCGCTTGACGACATCGTTGATTTGAACTGCAGACATGAAAGGCCCCTCCTCAAAAGCCTTGAATGTTCAGTCAGGCGTCTTCGACCCCCGTGAAGCGCGCTTCCTCGTGACGCGCGTGTTGACCTGTTCGATGAAGGTCCAGATCTTCGGGTTTCTGGAGAGTTCTGCGATCTTGGTTTCGAGTGATCCGAGATGGCGCTGGACGGCTTCGCGTGCGGCCTCGACATCGCCCGACTCGATGGCGCTTACGATTGCCTCGTGCTCCCCGATCACCTTTTCGGTGCGGCGAACTGCAAAGACGCGCTTCAGGTGGCGCATGCGGTCCATTTCACCTTTCGCCTGATTGACGACGCTCCAGGCGCCGGGAAGGCGGGCTGCTGCGAAGATCGTGCGGTGAAACTCTTCGTCCAGCAGGAAGAAGTCCGTGAATTCCTCGTCTTCGGCTGCCGTGCGCTGCTGGGAAATGCAGGTTTTCAGACGGGCGATATCTTCAAGCGAATGCCGCTTGGTCGCCTCTATGACAGCGCCCTCTTCCAGCTTGAACCGGATGAAGCAGGCTTCCATGTAACGCTGAACGTCAATCGGCGAGATATAGGTGCCGCCCTGCGGCACGACAGTCACGAAACCTTCCTCGGAGAGACGGATGATCGCCTCGCGCACGGGCGTCTTGCTGACGTGAAGCAGCGCAGCGATCTCCTTCTCAGACAGCGCCCGTCCGGGAAGAAGCTTTACCTCGACAATCAGTTTGCGAAGCAGGGCATGAATCCGATTGGTCATGTTCCCGTCAGCCGGCAGATCTTGCGGGGTGACGAGTTCGGACAATGGCAGCGATGGAAATTCGACCGGGTTAGACATATCAATTACCAAACTGAGATATCAGATGTGGTTATGACATATCTGTTGTGTTTTGGTGAGTCAAGCCGCGTTGATCAGCTTGGTGGGTTAGGAGATCAACTTGGCTGAAGGGATCCAAGCTTACCGTGATGCCTCGAGACAGAAGTTTGCTTTTAACGCCAAACGTTTGCAGCACGATTTGGTACCGGAACGCTTGCGGGAGAGTCCTGTCCCACGTACTCGCCTCGATGGCAGATTTGCTAGTGAGGTCGTTCCGGTTGGAACGACCTCATCGCAGTCAAAGCAGAAGATTAGCCGGATAGTAAATGTGCTCGGCCGGACGAGCTTTTCTCTCCAACCCAACGGTCGTCACATCTTTGTTTTCAAACGCTTGAGGATTTCGCTTGCGACTTGATTCGCGGTTGCCGGGTTCTGGCCTGTGATCAATTCACGGTCAGTTACCATGTTCGGTTCGAAGGCCGTCTTGTTGCTGACGAAAATCGCGCCGGCTTGCTGCAGGGCATCCTGGGGATAGAACCTCATCTCACCGCCGCCAAGCAACGGCTTGGCCATTTCTTCTTCCTCATTGCTGAAGACGGTGACCCTGTATCCGGCATAAATCCAGTCGGCGGGGGTCTTCGGGGTCGCACCGGTCTCCAGGCCGTCTTTGAATGTAGCGGCATCGTTCAGAGTGGACATCAGGGCAATCGGCCCATGGCACATCAGCGCCGTTATCTTTCCCTCCGTGTGAAACTGCCGGAGAAGCGCGCCAAGTTCGGGGCTGACCAGCAAATCCTGCATGGGGGCATGTCCGCCCGGAACATAGACCGCGTCGAAATGATCATAACCGATCTGTTCGATGCGCGAGAGGCTAACGACGGGTGAAGCGCGCTCATCCAGTATCTTCAGTTCCGCAAGCAGGGCTTCGCCCGCGCGCATGGCTGCCTCGTCTCCGCCGAAATACATTTTGTCGATCGAGGTCTTGTCGACGGCCGGGATTTTGCCCTTCGGCGTTGCGAAGGTCACCTCGTGGCCGGCGTCGAGAAAGGCCTTCACCGGCTGCATCAGTTCATTGAGATAGAAACCGGTCTTGAAAACCTTGCCGTCCTTGAGATCAAGATGATTTTCGTCCGAGAGCACGACGAGGATGTTGGCAGCTTCGGCCTGCGCGCCGGCGAAGATGAGTGCAAGCGTTGCCGCAAGCGAACGGATCAGTTTCATGTCTGTCTCCTGGGGTGACTGATATCATCGGCGGCGGGGCCGCATGCATTCGATGAAGAGCATTTATTCTCTCCGAAGAAGGCGATAAACATGACGCCGTGGAAATCATCTGTTCTCCAGAGGGTATAATCATGCGGCGTTTCGATTATCTCGGTGACGTGGAGGCTTTTGTCACCGTTATCGACAAAGGGTCGATCAGCGCCGGTGCGGTGGCGCTCTCCACAACGCCATCGGTCCTCAGCAGGGCGATCACGCGCCTCGAAACGCGTCTGGGAACGCAACTGGTGCGAAGGACGACACGGCGTCTCAGCCTGACCGAAGCAGGCCTTGCCTATCTGGAACAGGCTCGAGCGGCTTTCACGATAATCAGCGATGCCGAGCGGGCGGTGCAGGGGCGGGATGGCCCGCTCGGCGGGCGCATACGCATCAGTGTTTCCACGACCTACGGGCATTTCCGGCTACCGGAAAAACTGGCGCGCTTCGCCACCCTTCATCCGAAGGTGCAGATCGAAGTCAGTATTTCAAACCGGAATGTCGATCTGGTCGCCGAGGGTTATGATATCGCCATCCGTCTCGGTCACCTTCCTGACAGCGGGCTTGTCGGTCGCAAGCTGGAGGATGCGCCGCTGCGCCTGGTTGCCTCCCCTGCCTATCTCAAGCGCATGGGTATGCCACGCTCGGTCGACGATCTGGGTCGGCATCAATGCCTTCCATTCATCATGCCCAGTACCGGCCGTCCGGGCGCCTGGCTGTTTTCAGTTGATGGTAAAGATATAGACTGGATGCCGCAGGGCACGGTCGAGGTTTCTGAGGACGTGTTGGGCGTCATGTCCCTGGCCGAGGCGGGCATGGGCATCTGCCAGACCTATGATTTCATTGTGCGCGAACGGATCGAACGCGGCAGCCTTGTTGAACTTTTGCCGCAGGCGTCAGGTCGCTCGCGCCCGTTCTCGATCCTTTACGTTCCCCATAGAAGCCTTTCTGCCGCTACCCGCGCGCTCGTCGAGACGCTGCTCGAGTAGCGTGTGATGCAAGAGCGCGCAGGGGAATGCCGATCCTGAAGCCTACCCCAGCGCCACCATATAGGCCGGCAGCTGCTCCTCAAAGAATTTCGAGAAAGTGGCGATGCGGGGTGGCAGGGCCTGATAGGGCGGGTAATAGAGCGTCAACCAGAGTTCCGGCGGCGCCCAGCCGGGCAGGACATGAATGAGTCGGCCGCTGCGAATATGTTCGGCGATGTGAAATCCCGGCAGCATCGCCACGCCTGCGCCATCCGCCGCCATGTCAGCCAGCACCTCGCCATTATTGGCGCTGAATGCGCGACCGGCCGCGATGGTAATGCTCGATCCGCCGTCCGAGAGTGCCCAGTTCTCCCGCCGGCTTTCGCCGCTATAGGCAAGGCAATCGTCAGGGGTCAGTTCGCTTGGATGTTCCATCTGCGTAAAACGGCTGCCCGGTGCCGCCACCAATATTCTCGGCACGGCCCTGATCTTGCGCCAGATGGTGAATTTGTCCGATGGGGCCGACGAGATGCGGATTGCGAGATCGTAGTCGTCGTCAACGATGTTGACGAGGCCGTCCGAGAGGGAAATCTCGAAGCACATTTTCGGATAGAGTTCACGGAAGCCGGACAGGATTGGCGGCAGCACCGTCTTGCCGAGCCAAGTCGGTGCGCTGATCCGCAACCGCCCTTCGTCGGCCTTATGGGCATTGCGGACATCGCGCCGTGCATTCTCGAGCGCCTCGACCGCCGGCTGAATCTGCGCGGCAAAGACAGCGCCATCCGTCGTCAACGACACCTGACGGGTCGTGCGGACAAATAGTTGCACACCCAGATCATCTTCAAGCGCGGCAATCGCACGGGTGACGGCGGCGGCCGTCATGCCCAGTTCGCGGGCGACCTGCGCGAAGTTGCGCTTTTCGGCCGCCATCAAAAACGTTTTGAGAGCTTTGTGATCGTTCATTTCATTATTTCAAAAATTGCAATTCATTCGAGAGAAATATTGCAATTCCGCGATGCAATCAAGCGGGTTACATCTTTGTCATCGAAACGGACACACCAGCAAGAAAGGCTCCGGCCATGATCAAGGATATCAAGGGTCTGCACCACGTCACTTCCATGGCGTCGGATGCCAGGCAGAACAACAGATTTTTCACCGAAACGCTCGGGCTTCGCCGGGTGAAGAAGACCGTCAACTTCGACGAGCCCAGTGTTTATCACCTCTATTACGGGGATGAAAATGGAACGCCCGGCACGGTCATGACCTATTTTCCCTTTGCCAACATGATGGCCGGTCGTCCCGGCGTCGGCGAAGTGGGCGAGACCCAGTTCTCCATTCCGAAGGGTTCGCTGGGCTTTTGGAAAGAGCGTCTCAGTGCCAAGGGTGCCACCGGCATTCAGGCCGACACGGTCTTTGGCGCCAATCGCCTGCGCTTCACCGGTCCCGATGGCGATGGCCTTGCACTCATCGAAACAGCTGATGATGCTCGTGCCGCCTGGCTGGCTGAGGGTATTTCCGAAGACAACGCCATACGCGGCTTCACCGGCGCGCGCTTCAATCTTAACGACACGGCCGCGACTGAGGAACTTCTTCACTTCATGGGATATGAACGGGCAGAAGTCGAAGGCAATGTGACGCGCTTCATCGTTCCCGGGGGCAACGGGGCCGATACGATCGATCTCGCAACCCTGCCAAAGACGCCCTTTGCCCGTCCGGGAGCAGGCTCTGTCCACCATATCGCCTTCGCAGTCGAAAACCGCGAAAAGCAGCTCGAAGTGCGCAAGGCGCTGATGGATACCGGCTATCAGGTTACCCCTGTTATCGACCGTGATTATTTCTGGGCGATCTATTTCCGCACACCGGGCGGCATCCTGTTCGAGATCGCCACCAACGAACCCGGCTTCGACCGGGACGAGGATACGGCGCATCTCGGCGAAGCACTCAAGCTGCCGAACCGCTATGAGCCGTTCCGCAATCAGATCGAGGCAAATCTCGCTCCTCTCGCTGCATAAACCGGGCGTGTAATCCACACCCACTGATCGATACTTCCGCGCCTTTTCAAGACGGCTGCCCGTGCCGGGCAGCCGATTGGCGAAGCCTTGTCAATTTCCACCGCCGCAGATCGGCAATCACCACCAGAACGGAGAAACGAAAATGTCCAAGCTCGAAGTCCTGACCCCCGCCAACAGCCAGCTCATCTTCATCGACCAGCAGCCGCAGATGGCTTTCGGTGTGCAGTCGATCGACCGCCAGACCCTGAAGAACAATGTCGTCGGCCTCGCCAAGGCGGCAAAGATTTTCAATATCCCGACGACCATCACCACGGTCGAAACGGAAAGCTTCTCCGGCAACACCTTCCCGGAACTGCTCGCGGTCTTCCCAGAGAACGATATCCTCGAACGCACTTCGATGAATTCCTGGGATGACCAGAATGTCCGCGATGCGCTGGCGAAGAATGCGGCGGCCGGCCGCAAGAAGATCGTCGTCTCCGGTCTCTGGACGGAAGTGTGCAACACCACCTTTGCGCTCTCCGCGCTCCACGATGTCGCAGATTACGAGATTTACATGGTGGCGGACGCCTCCGGCGGCACCTCCGTCGATGCGCACAAATATGCCATGGACCGCATGGTGCAGGCCGGCATCATTCCCGTCACCTGGCAGCAGGTGCTGCTGGAATGGCAGCGCGACTGGGCACGCAAGGAAACCTATGACGCCGTCACCTCGCTGGTGAAGGAACATTCCGGCGCTTACGGCATGGGCATCGACTATGCCGTCACCCATGTCCATGGCGGCGAAGAGCGCGTCAAGCACGGCAAGCGCATCGGCCCCAACCCGGCCAAGAAATAAGCTTTCAACCGCGCCGCGCCGGCAGGATCGCCATCCAGCCCGGTGCGGCTTTCACCCATCGAGGAGGTTCCCATGAAAGTCTA
This sequence comes from Agrobacterium tumefaciens, assembly GCA_025560025.1. NCBI lineage: Bacteria > Pseudomonadati > Pseudomonadota > Alphaproteobacteria > Hyphomicrobiales > Rhizobiaceae > Agrobacterium > Agrobacterium tumefaciens. The sequence goes on from CP048486.1 coordinate 1,192,282, forward strand.
TCTTCTGTCCCTTGGCGCCGGCCTGCTGGTCGGCATCGTTTACAGCCTGCTTAACGTGCGTTCTCCCGCACCGCCCGTCATCGCTCTCGTCGGCCTGCTCGGCATCCTGGTTGGAGAGCAGATCATTCCCTTTGCGAAGACGATTGCCGGCAAGGAACCGGCCGTCGTTTCATGGATCAACCAGATCAAGCCGCACATGTTCGGCCATATGCCGAAGGGTGGCGCTGAAACAACTGGCCTTGCCGAGATCAAGCAGCCGACCGAGCGGGAGAGAAGCTGATGCCGACACGACGCACCTTTCTTGGCGCGGCCTCGAGCCTTGCCTTTCCGAATCTGTTTTCACCGGCTAAGGCCGCTGATCCCACCAAGACCGGAGGTTCTTCCATGCATCCAGATACGATCCTTCACAATGGCCGCTTCACGACGCTCGACCGCGGCAATCCGAATGCAACGGCAGTCGCCATCAAGGACGGCCTGTTTCTGGAGGTAGGAAGCGACGCCGAGGTCATGGCCCTTGCCGGGCCGGATACGAAGATCATCGATCTGAAGGGCAAGCGGGTGCTGCCCGGCCTGATCGACAACCACACCCACGTCGTTCGCGGCGGCCTGAACTTCAACATAGAACTGCGCTGGGACGGCGTGCGCTCGCTCGCCGATGCCATGGACATGCTGAAGCGTCAGGTGGCGATCACCCCGGCGCCGCAGTGGGTACGGGTCGTGGGCGGCTTCACCGAACATCAATTCGTCGAAAAGCGCCTGCCGACCATCGAGGAAATCAATGCGGTAGCACCGGATACGCCGGTCTTCCTGTTGCATCTTTACGACCGGGCGCTGCTGAATGGCGCAGCCCTTCGGGCCGTCGGCTACACGAAGGACACGCCGAACCCGCCCGGCGGCGAGATTACCCGCGATGCCAACGGCAATCCGACCGGCCTGCTGCTGGCCAAGCCGAATGCCGGCATCCTCTATTCGACGCTCGCCAAGGGGCCGAAGCTGCCGCTCGATTATCAGGTCAATTCCACCCGCCACTTCATGCGCGAGCTGAACCGGCTGGGTGTGACCGGCGTGATCGATGCTGGCGGCGGCTTCCAGAATTATCCTGACGATTACGAGGTGATCCAGAAACTGTCGGATGAGAACCAGATGACAGTTCGGCTGGCCTACAACCTCTTCACGCAGAAGCCGAAACAGGAGAAGGAGGATTTCCTCAACTGGACGTCATCGGTCAAATACAAGCAGGGCAACGACTATTTCCGGCACAATGGCGCAGGCGAAATGCTGGTCTTTTCCGCTGCCGATTTCGAGGATTTCCGCCAGCCGCGCCCGGACATGCCGCCGGAAATGGAAGGCGAGCTCGAAGACGTCGTCCGGATTCTGGCGGAAAACCGCTGGCCCTGGCGTCTGCACGCCACCTATGACGAGACGATTTCGCGGGCGCTGGATGTCTTCGAAAAGGTCAACCGGGATATTCCGCTCGAAGGCTTGAACTGGTTCTTCGACCATGCCGAAACCATCTCCGACCGCTCCATCGACCGTATCGCAGCCCTTGGCGGCGGCATCGCAACCCAGCACCGCATGGCCTATCAGGGCGAATATTTCGTCGAGCGTTATGGTCAGGGCGTGGCGGAAGCCACACCGCCGATTGCGCGGATGCTGGAAAAGGGCGTGAACGTTTCGGCCGGCACGGATGCAACGCGCGTTGCCTCCTATAATCCGTGGGTGTCGCTGTTCTGGATGGTGACGGGCAAGACGGTGGGCGGCATGCAGCTTTATCCGCGCGCCAATTGCCTCGACCGTGAGACGGCGCTGCGCATGTGGACCGAAAAAGTCACCTGGTTCTCGAACGAGGAAGGCAAGAAGGGCCGCATCGAAAAAGGCCAGTTTGCGGATCTCGTGGTGCCGGACAAGGATTATTTCTCCTGCGCGGAAGATGAGATTTCCTTCCTCACCTCGGAACTGACCATGGTGGGCGGCAAGGTCGTTTATGGCGCCGGTGATTTCAGGACGCTGGATGAAAGCAATATTCCGCCGGCGATGCCCGACTGGTCGCCTGTGCGAACCTTCGGCGGTTATGCCGCCTGGGGTGAGCCGCAGGGTGCTGGAAAGAACTCGCTCAGACGGGCTGCTATCTCCTCCTGCGGCTGCGCCAATGATTGCGGCGTTCACGGCCATGACCATGCCGGAGCCTGGACGTCGAAATTGCCGATTGCCGATCTGAAGGGCTTCTTCGGAGCGCTGGGCTGCTCCTGCTGGGCAGTCTGAGCCCGGCCAGCGGAAAAATCCACCGGGCAGCGGATCGCCGCTGCCCGGCCTGCTCAAGAATATTGCGAAATACGCAATTATATAGAAACTATTGATGCAATTGTTGGCGATAATCCTTTGCGCCAATATCGCTCCATCAGATAAACGCAGCGCCGCTCGAACCGACCGGCCAGATCGCAGGAGCAAAAATGACCGAGCCATCTTCAACCCTTCGCCTTCGCGGGTTTCTCGCCGATATCGTTGCCGCACCCGCCACAAAAACCTTAGCGCTTCTGGCGCTCTGCTCGGCCTATATTCAGGGGCCGCTGACCAAGATCTTCGACTTTCCCGGCGCGATTGCGGAGATGAATCATTTTGGCCTTCAGCCGGCGATCGCATTCGCTGTCGTCGTTATCCTGTTCGAGCTTACCGCCTCCGCTCTGGTGGTGTCGGGCTTCCTGCGCTGGGCCGGCGCTCTGGCGCTGGCAGGCTTCACGCTTCTGGCCACCTTCATCGCTCTCCGTTTCTGGGAAATGGCGCCCGGCATGGACCGCATGATGGCCACCAACGCCTTCTTCGAGCATCTTGGCCTTGCCGGCGCCTTCATCATCGTCGCTGCAATCGATCTCACGAAAGGAACAGGCAAATGAGTGCCGCAAAATCCTCCGCGAGCAGCTTTGCTCCCCTTGCACAACCGGTTTTCGCGGTCCTCTGGGCGGCGACGGTGCTTGGCAATACCGGCAGCTTCATGCGCGATGTCGCCAGTTCATGGCTGATGACCGATCTTTCGGCCTCGCCGGCGGCCGTCGCTATGGTTCAGGCGGCCGGAACCCTGCCGATCTTTCTTCTGGCGATCCCGGCCGGCGTGCTGACAGATATTCTCGACCGCCGCAAGTTCCTGATCGCGGTCCAGCTTCTGCTGGCCTCGGTCAGCGTCACCCTCATGGTTCTTTCCCATACCGGCCTGTTGTCCGTCAGCGCGCTGATCGGGCTCACCTTCCTCGGCGGTATTGGTGCGGCGCTGATGGGGCCGACCTGGCAGGCCATCGTGCCGGAACTGGTGAAACGTGAGGATATCAAGAGCGCCGTGGCGCTGAACTCGCTGGGCATCAATATCGCCCGCTCCATCGGTCCCGCCGCCGGCGGCATCCTGCTTGCAGCTTTCGGGGCGGCATTCACCTATGGTGCCGATGTCGCAAGCTATTTCGTGGTCATCGCCGCGCTTTTATGGTGGCCAAGGGCAAAGAACGCCAATGATGCACTGGCCGAAGGTTTCTTCGGGGCATTCCGGGCGGGCCTTCGTTACACCCGCGCCAGCCGGCCGTTGCATGTCGTCCTGCTGCGGGCCGCGATCTTCTTTGCTTTTGCCAGTGCCGTCTGGGCACTGTTGCCTCTGGTCGCCCGGCAATTGCTCGGCGGAGATGCCAGCTTTTATGGCATCCTGCTTGGCGCGGTCGGTGCCGGCGCCATCGGCGGCGCGTTGATCATGCCGAAACTGCGCGCACGTTTCGATGCTGATGGCTTGCTTCTGGGGGCGGCCCTTATCACCGCACTCGTCATGGCGGGATTGTCGCTTGCTCCGCCCAAATGGCTTGCCATCATCATCCTTCTCTTTCTTGGCGGCGCATGGATCACGGCGCTGACGACGCTGAACGGTGCTGCTCAGGCTATTCTTCCGAACTGGGTGCGCGGCCGTGGCCTCGCGGTCTATCTCACCGTCTTTAATGGCGCCATGACGGCGGGCAGCATCGGCTGGGGTGCGGTTGGCGAAGCGGTGGGCGTGCCGGGAACCCTGCTGATTGGCGCTGCTGGTTTGTTCGTCGCCGGTCTCGTCATGCATAGGCTGAAGCTGCCTGCCGGAGATGCGGATATGGTGCCTTCCAACCATTGGCCCGAGCCGCTCGTTGCAGAGCCGGTGGCCCATGACCGTGGCCCGGTTCTGATACTGATCGAATACAATGTCGAAAAGCATCACCGCAGCGCATTCCTGCATGCACTTGATGAGCTGTCCCAGGAACGTCGACGGGATGGCGCCTATGGATGGGGTGTGACCGAAGATTCCGCCGATCCGCAGAAGATCGTCGAATGGTTCATGGTGGAATCCTGGGCCGAGCACCTGCGACAGCACAAGCGGGTCTCCAATGCCGATGCGGATCTGCAGGGCAAGGTACTCGCCTATCACTCGGGTCTGGAAAGACCGGTCGTGCGGCACTTCCTGACGATCAATCGTCCAGGCAAAGCTTAAATTGGAAAAGGGGCCGATTGGCCCCTTTTTATTATCCGGGTCAGGATCAGCGCAGGCCGTGCTTTTCCTGCAAAAGCCGAAGGGCAAGATGCTGGAGCAGAATAATCGTCTTTGCATCGCGGATTTCGCCACGATCGATCATCCGCATCGCCTCGGGAAGGGCGATTTCCAGCACATCAATATCCTCTCCCTCGGCAGGGGAGCCGCCACCCGCGCCGACCTTGTGTTTTTCGGCATATTCGCCATGGAAAAAGGCCAGATATTCCGTGACCGATCCGGGGCTCATATAGATATCGAACAGATGCGTGAGTTCGGAAACCTCATAGCCGGTCTCCTCCATCAGTTCCGCACGCATGCGCGTTGCAGGCTCCGCGCCTTCCAGCAGCCCCGCCGGTGTCTCGATCAGTGATTTCAGGCCGCCGTTCAAAAGAACCGGCAGCCGGAACTGGCGCGTCAGCAGGACATGGTCGTTCGCGGGATTATACAACAGGCATGTCGCCCCGTTGCCGCGATCATAGGCCTCCCGGGTCTGCCGCTGCCAGCTTCCGTCTCTGAGCCGGAGTTCATATTCATATTTGGTCAGCCGTCCCCAATCATCTGCCAAGACGCGTTCGGAAATCGGGCGGTAAACGCTGCTGTCCATCCAGTCACCTCGTTTTCATCTGTCTTTTCAAAGGCCTTGCAGCCCGCCCTCGACATGTGTGTGCGTTTCGCCCCCGACCCATATCTGGCCGGCATCGTCGCGTGTCAGGTAAATGCGGCCGTTCCGGCCAAGGCGTGTGCCTTGCGCGGCGATATAGTCCTGCTTTACCACGCCCGTGGCAAACAGCCATTGCGCCAGCGAGGCGTTGAGGCTTCCTGTGACGGGATCTTCGGCGATGGTGCCCAGATGATCGCTGAAGAAAGCGCGGACCTCAAAGGCGGTCTCGCCGCCTGTCGCATGCGGACCCACCACGCCGATATCGATATGCCGGTGCCAGCTGCGGGCTGGGTCAAGAGCAAGCACTTTTTCTGCTGAAGCAAGTCTGATCCCCAGCCAGCCGGGACCATTATCGACCCAGGCGACATCAACAATGTCGCGGGCTTCGATGCGCAGGATCTGCAATGCCTCTTCCAGTTCAGCCGGCGTTGGGGCACCGGAACGGATCAGAGGCGGGGCGGCAAAGGAAAGCCGTCCATGCTCATTCCGGATCGTGACCAGCCCCGCACCGCATTCCTGCACGATTTCCGTTTCGTTTTTTGGCGTACCCTTGGCGGAGAGCCAGGCATGGCAGCTGCCCAGTGTGGGGTGCCCGGCAAAGGGCAACTCCCTGTCCAGCGAGAATATCCTGACCCGGTAGTCAGCCTTTGGATGCGTAGGCGGCAGCAGAAATGTGGTTTCGGAAAGATTGAACCACCGTGTCAGTCGCTGCATGTCATCCGTCGTCAAATTGTCGGCGCCGGTGACGACCGCCAGCGGATTGCCGGAAAGCGGACCGGCGCTGAACACATCGATCATATGGAGTGTAAAGGTCATAACATCGCTCTTTCAGTTTGAATCAATGGGTGGTGGTCGTGCGGAGGGTTGGGGCGTTCAGCCCTGCCAGACAAGCAGTTTAATGCCAGCAATGGCAAACACGGCAGAAAGCACGGATTCGATCCAGCGCCGCAATCTGGTGTAGAGCGCAACCATCGAGGCCGTAGAAAAGAGCAGGGCATAGCCGCCGAATACGATGATACCGAGGATTGCGCAGCCGCCAATGATTGCCGGCAGCATGCCGGCTGACCCTTCCGCGCGAAACCCGAGCGACATGATCGCTATCCAGGAGAGGATGGCCTTGGGGTTTCCGATATGCATGAGAAGGCCCTGCCGGTAGAGCGCCCGATAGCGCGGCCCTGCACGCCCGGCATTGGTGCCTGCGATGTCGTGGGCCGGCTTCAGGGCCGATCTGCCGGCGCGCAAGGCGAGATACAGCAGATAGAAGCCGCCGACGATCTTGATGACGAAAAGCGCCTGGGCATAGGTGGTGAGCACGGCGGACAGGCCGGTCGCGGTAAGGATCGCCCAGAAGAGCGAGCCGGTGATAACGCCTGCGGCCAGGACGAGCGCTGGCAAGCGGCCGTCACGCATCGCCGTCGCCATGATCGCCATGTTGCTCGGCCCCGGGCTCGCGGTGGCGATGAGATAGGTGCCATAGACGAGGGCGAGCTGACTGGCGATCATTCGGACGTTCTCCGGCAATCAAAGGGCGTCCCCCGGCAAGAGCGGGAGGTCGTCGCGTTGAACGATGTGGGTTTCACGAAGCGACGTCATAGCCTATGTTACACTTGCTGTTTATTGAAATAGTGTAACGTGACACTTTAAACGAGGTGGTGCCTGTGCTGCTGCAATCCCCCTGGACGCCCCGCCTCGCGAACATCGAGGCGAATGCAGCCGAGCGGCTGGTGCTTGCCCTTGCCGATGACATTATCGAGGGGCGGCTGGCGGGGGGTGACCGCCTGCCCGCCCATCGTGATCTGGCATGGAAACTGGGCGTTGGCCTCGGCACGGTGACGAAAGCCTATGCGGCTCTTGAACGGCGCGGCCTGACGCGCAGCGTCAAGGGGCGGGGTACATTCGTGGCGCTGCAGGAGGCGCATGCCGATCGGCAGATCGACCTGTCCTCCAACGCGCCACCGCCCACGCTCAACCCCCGCATTCTGGCAAAAACGCTGACCGGGATCGCGCGCAAGATCGATGCGGATCATTTCAATCTCTACGCCCCGCCCGCCGGGCATGTGGAACACCGCCGTGTTCTGGCGCGGTGGCTGGAAACGCTGGGATTGTCCATCGATCCGTCGCATCTGGTGCTGACGAGTGGCGCCCGTCAGGCGCTGGCGCTGGCCTTCGATCTTGCCTGCGGTCCCGACGGTCTGCTGCTGACCGAGCGGATCACCTATCCCGGCGCCCTTTCGCTTCTCCGGCGCAAGGGGTGCCTGATGCGGGGGGTGGAGATAGACGCCGAGGGTATGGTGCCTGAGGCGCTTGCGGAAGCGCTTGGCGGCACGACCCCGCGCGGTGGCAGGGCGGTCTATCTGACGCCGACATTGCACAACCCGACAACTGCCACCATGGGCGCGGCGCGACGTCAGGCCATTGCGGATATTTGTCGCCGGGCCGGCGTCTGGATCATTGAGGACGGCGTGTATGCGGCATCCGAACCCGGTTTGCGCCCCCTGGCGGCATTGGCGCCTGACATTTCATTACATGTGAATGGATTGTCCAAATCGCTCGGTCCCGGTTTGCAGATCGGCATGCTCACGCTGCCGGCAGGATTGAAGGGCGCAGCGGAGCGTCTTTTGCAGGATGTGCCGATGGCCCCTTCGGCGCTTTCCTGCGCGGTGGTCGAGGAGTGGCTGGCTACCGGCATCATTGCGTCGGTCCAGCGGGATCTGCATCACGAGGCGCGGCGGCGCTCTGCTCTCGCTGTTTCTCTTCTCGGTGTCAGCGAGCTGGTCTCGCATCCAGCTGCATATAATGTCTGGCTTCCGATGGAACGTGACGCCGCCGATCGTTTCGTATCCATCGCATCCGCAAGCGGTATAGGATTGACCGCTCCGAAGTCCATGATGGTGGATCCGCAGGATCAGGCAAGCGGCATTCGGTTTTGCCTCGGCGGCCCGTCATTCGACGACCTGACCGGGGCAATGATGCTTCTGGCGGGACTGCTGAAACGGTGGCCCGACGCAGCCAGTACCAAATCACGACCATGACAATCGCATAAGAGACCCGATAGCATGAATAATCAAAGCCTTGTCCCTGATCAGGATATCTGGGAGCCCTGGAGCCCTGCCGAGCTTTTTCGGCGATTGAGCAACGTATCGCGACCTTGGTGCGTGGTTGGCGGATGGGCTCTCGATCTGGGGCACGGGAAGAAGACACGCGAGCATGAGGATCTGGAATTCACGGTCCTGCGTGAGGATCTGGGCATTTTCCGGCGTGAATTGAACGATATGGAATTTTACACCGTCAATGACGGCTTGCTCGAGCGGTTGGCCGCCGACCGGGAACCGGCGACGGAGATTTTCCAGATATGGTGTTTCGATCGTGCTGCCCTCCGCTGGCGGGTTGATATGATGATCGAGCCGGGAACGGATGACAGCTGGGTCTACAAAAGGGATCCGCAAATTACGCGGCCCCGCACCGAAATGGTTGCGCTGACCACAGACGGTATTCCTTACCTAAACCCCGCCGCCGTTCTGCTGTTCAAGGCAAAGCACCGCCGGCCCAAGGACGAGGAGGATTTCGCACACGCCGCGCCGAAATTGCCGGCGTCCGAGCGTCGGTGGCTGCGGGATTGTCTCGAACACCTCCACCCCGAACACGAGTGGGCAAAGGCGCTATAGGCATCGAATTGCGCCTATTGAGCAATCCGCTCCAGCACGCGGCTCAAAGCCTGCTTCAGCGCATCCGAACCGCCATTGTCGTTGAAATCGTTCAAGACCTGCTCATTGAGCCCGCCTTTGGTGGCGAATTCACGGCTGAGGTCGATGAAGTCGACGTCCCTGCCGGCATGGAGCGTCACCTCGGATAGGCCGGCGAAGAGGGGTGCAAGATAGGCGCGCCCCTTTTCTTCCGGCAGGCCGTTTTCGACAAGCCACTCCGTCGTGTGCTGCAAAATGCCGAAATAGGTGGCCATTAGCGCGCTTGCGGCGGCGAGAAGGTCGTATTCCGCCTTGGTTTCGCATTCCACCGCATTGCCGAGAACGTTGAAGATCGCCGCCGTATCCATATCGGGCGGATATATGGCGGTGACGCCCTTGCGTCGGGCAACGAAGGGCAGGGGGATCGCCTGCGTGAGGCGCACATCCGCACCGATCCAGTCGAGAAGGGCCTGCCGGTCTGTCGCGGCAACGACGCTTATGACCCTCTGCCCATCGCGAAACCGCAAGGCGCGGATGACCTCTTCGGCGATCTGCGGTCGGATCGCCAGCATGACGGTGTCGCAGCCGTCGACGATTGCCTGATTGTCGCCGGACACGATCACCTGCGGAAAATCGGCGGCAAGCCGGGCCGAGATATCCGCGCTGCGCTGGGAGACCATGACATGTGGCACGGCGGCGGGCTTGCCGAGCAGGCCCCTTACCATGGCATCGGTGATCGCTCCGGTTCCGATGAAACCGATCTTCTGGGGAAGGGACATGTTTGCTCCGCGCGGTGAGGGCCGAAAATACGTCGGCCATCTGATTTTCACGCAATGCTAAATTTTCAGCCCGGAATTGTCGACACGCAGGTGGCCGATTTCCAGATCGGTATGCTAGTGGCCCGGATGCAAGGCGTCATTGAGGTACATGCAGGTCAGCATGGTGAAGACATAGGCCTGAATAGCGGCCATCAGGAATTCCAGCGCCGTGATCGCGACCGTCATGAAAAGCGGTGCGATGGCGCCGATCATGCCGAGGGCATTGACGCTGGCCAGCGACACGACAAAACCGGCAAAGACCTTTAAGGTGATGTGACCGGCAAGCATGACGGCAAACAGGCGGACGGAGTGGCTGACCGGTCGCGACATATAGGAGATGATTTCAATCGGCACGATGATGGGTGCGAGAATTGCCGGGATCCCGGCCGGCTTGAACAGCCCGAGAAAACGAATGCCGTGTTTGAAAAGCCCATAAAGCGTGACGGTGCCGAACACCATCATGGCCAGACCGAATGTGACGATGATCTGACTGGTGACGGTGAAAGCGTAAGGAAACATGCCGATCATGTTCGCAAACAGAATGAACATGAAAAGCGAGAAGACGAAGGGGAAGAACCGCATTCCCTGCTCGCCGGCATTGTCACGCAGTGTCTTGGCGACGAACAGGTAAAGCATTTCAGCACTGGATTGCCACCGGCCGGGCACGAGGCGCGCCCTGCTCGTGGCCAGCAGCAGGAACGAACTCGCCAGGGTGACGGTGAGGAACATGTATGCCGAGGCATTGGTGAAGCTCAGATCGATATCACCGATGGTAATTTCAACGAGAGGTTTGACTTCGAATTGCTCGATAGGGCCGGCCATGGAAGGTCCTTCAGTAGATTGCGGCAATGACGGGGACATGCTGATGCGCAAGGTCGCGGCTCTGCCGGACGCAGGAAGGCCGCGCGTTTGATGGAGCATCAGAAATGAGGAGGGTGTTCGCTAGGTCGGTCATCCTGATCCCAAGATTGAGAATCAGGGCCGTCCCCGGAACGCTTCAAGGCGCGGGTCGTCCCGCGCGAGCGCTTTCTAGCCAAATCGCCGGCGGGTGGCAATGGCTTTCGGGCAAATGCATCGGCGCGGGAAAGTCTGACCGCGTGGTTGGCGACAAAAATGAAGATCAAAGCCGATGATATCAGCGTTTTCCAGCTTGCAGTGCGCTCGTGCGCACTCCGCATGGCCGTTTCCGAAATGTCTCGATAAAGCGTCTGCGGCGTTTTCCACATCATGAATCTCACGATTGTGGGGCCGTCCCCGTTTGGTGTTGCAGAGCGCGGGCCGTCCCGCGATGCCGGACGTTTTCAGGCCGTAAACAGCAGCAGCCCAAAGATCGCGAACAGCATCAGGTGCAGAAGACCCTGTACCGCGGAGGTTCGCCTGCCCAGATAGGTGAGGGTCGTCAGTGCGATGGTCAGCGTAAACAGGATGGTTTCCGTGGACGAAATTCCAAAGATCACCGTTTTGCCGGAGAGGAGGCCGACTGTCAGAACTGCCGGCACGGTCAGCCCGACTGTCGAGACGAATGCACCGAGGCACAGGTTGATTGCCCTTTGTGTCTCGTTTTTCAGCGCAGCCTTGACGGCCGTGATCGATTCCGGCGTGAAGACGATGATCGCGATGAGCACGCCGCCAACCGCCACGGGAGCTCCGGCCCGGGCGACGCCATAATCGATGACGACGGCAAGGTCATGCGCGAGCAGCACGATCGGTAACATCAACCCGATCAGCATTGCCGAATGAGCGATGTTTTTTCTGCGGGCCCCGCCCTCCACTGGAGCATGATCATCCGTCATGCCGCGAGCGATTGGTTCCGCCAGCCGGATCGACATCCGGCCCGGTTCGGGCTGCATGAAGTGGCTGCGGTAGCGCCCCATCTGAAGGGCAAGGAACCCGCCGTAGACAATCACGGTCACGAGCGAAACCACAACGGCCTGAAGAGCGGTAAAGGTGCCGTTGCCTGCCGGCAGCGTATTCGGCACCAGCAGCGCGACCCCGGCCAATACGACCGTCATTGCGATGAAGGAGACGGCCCCCGGCGCATTATATTCCTGTTCGCCATACCGTATCGCGCCCGCGAGCAGGCAGATACCCGTCACGAGGTTGAGAATGATCATCATCACCGCGAATATGGAATCTCGTCCGATCGTCGGCGCCTCGTTGGGCCCGAGCATCACGGCGGCAATCAGGATCACCTCGATTGCAACGATCGAGAGGGTGAGAATGAGCGTTCCGTAAGGTTCGCCCAACTGATGGGCCAGTTCGTCAGCCTCTTTCACGACGCCGAAGGCCGCCATCAGGATTGTGATAAAGAGAACGAGAAAGCAGGAGATTGCAATGGCCGGCGTCATATCGGGCGAAAGCCACGACTTACCGGTGAATTGGAAAACCACGACGACCAGCCAGGCCACGATGAGTTTGGGCCAGGGGCCCCGGATGAATGATGGAGATTTTGTATCTGACATTGCAGGCGACCTCATCTGGGGTCGTCCCCGGCAATCTGTCGCATTCGGGTCGTCCCGAACGAAGCTTCGTCAAGCAGCTGGCTTCAGCGATACCATGACCGGGTTCTTGAAGGCAATGGCGCTTAAATAGCTGTCTTGAAGATAGGTGCGACCGATGATAGCACCCATTTGTGCAGGACGACCTGCGCCATCCGGATCGAGAGGGGACGGCCCCGTGTGTAAAGAACACGAGGAGAGAGCCATGATCCCTTCCGATTACCCTGTGCAGATTTGCCTTCTTTCTCCGGCGCGACCTTGTTGAGCGGTGTCGGCGATGTTGAGTTCGGATATCATTTATTGGTCGACCAGTTTTGCCCAGGGAATGCTTCTGCTTTCCATGGCGCTTGCCACATATCGCCTGATCAAGGGGCCACGCGCGCAAGATCGTGTCATGGCTGTCGATACCATCTACAATCTGGGAATATTACAGGCGCTGGTGTTGGCGATTAAAACCGGAAACGCCCTCTACCTTCCCTTCATTCTCATCCTTGCAGTTCTCGGCTTCGTTTCGACGGTCGCGCTGGCGAAGTTTCTCATGCGAGGTGAGGTGATCGAGTAACGGGTTGGCTTCGGTCGTGTCGGTAAAATGCTGGAGCTGGCGGCGGCTTTTGCCGCCGTCAAGCGCATCGTTAAGCAAGGCCGATTCCCTGCTTCAGCTACTGTCAAGCCACGCCGACCCATCGGGCCGCCGCCTGCGCGATTTCCTCGTTGTCGGCAATGGAATCCGCAGCCCAGGCGACGATCCCGTCAGGACGCACCAGCACGGTGCTCAATCCCAATCGATCCGCAGCGTCGACCGCGACATATGCGATCTGTCCATTCCAGCGATCGCTCAGTGATTGAAGGGATGCATCCGCGCCAAAGTTCAAGAGCAGGCCTTTTCCTTCTCGCAAAAGTTCGCCGGTCCTCCTCCCATCCGCCAGTTGGAAGTCCGGGACGCTGTGGCCGACAAGCGGATGGTTGCCGCCAAGATCGTGGCGGATGGAAACGCCCCAGACGCGCTCGGCAAAATATGTCGCGCCATCGCGGGTCTCGATGAGATCGCGGATGATGGCCTCCAGCGCCCGGCTGCTCCGGCTTGGACGCATGAGCGCGACCTGGGCGCGCGACCAGTCGAGAACCCGCGCGCCGATCGGGTGCCGTTCGCTCGTATAGCTGTCCAGCAATCCGTCCGGTGCAGTGCCATGTATCGTCGCTGCAAGTTTCCAGCCAAGATTGATGGCGTCGCCCAGCCCGAGATTGAGCCCCTGTCCGCCAAGCGGAGAGTGGATATGCGCGGCATCACCCGCCAGCAATACCCGGCCCCTGCGGTATGTCGTGGCCTGATAGGCGCGGTCCGTCCAGGTGGTTGCAAGCTGAAGATTGGTGACCGTGACGTCGGTGCCGGAAACATGCCGCAATACCGCTTGCACATGCTCCAGCGCTATCGGGCTGGTGCGGTGAAACCGGCCGCCGTCAAAATCGACCATCGCGATGGTTCCGGGCTTCTGGTAGGTATACATGCCGGTTGGCGTGTAGTGACGACCCGCAGCGAGTTTTTCCGGATCCGCCATTTCGACCTCGACGGAATAGCCGGTAAATTCGGGGTCGGTGCCGATAAAATCGAAACCGCCAGCCTTGCGCACGGTGCTGCGGCCGCCATCGCAGCCAACGAGCCACCGTCCGCGAAATGTCCGGCCGCCGGCGCGAATGGTTACGGCCCCGTCCGACTGCTCGAAGCCATCAATACCGGCACCCCGCCGGATCTCGGCACCCATAATATTGGCACGTGTCTCCAGAACGGATTCGATCTCTTCCATGCTGGAAGCCATGGTAACGGGTGTCGAATCCGGCAGGCGATAGGCCCATTTCGAGGGATCGATATTGTCGTGGAAAAACTGAATGCCGGCGAAGTGGCCGCCTGGACGGCGCTGCTGGTGCATCCAGTGCTGGGCCGACAAATGGCTGTCGTTCGATTGCTCTTTGGTGCGCTGCCGTTCGGCAAGATCATCCAGCAAGCCGCGCCGGTCGAAACTCTCGATGGTCGGCGCGGAAAGGCCACGCATGCCGAAGGGGAGTTTCTTGAGCGGAGAGCAAGGGTCAGGGGCTTGCTCCAGCACCAGGACCGAAAGGTTTGCGAGACGAAGCTCGCAGGCGAGAAACAGGCCGACAGGGCCGGCGCCGGCAATGACAACATCATAAGTGTCTGGATTATTTGACATGAACTGCTCCTTCTGGTCGTTCGACCGGAGCGGCTCGTCGATTTTGAGAACCACACGGACGAACAATTTGACGCCTGAACAGCGTCGTTGTTCGTCGTGGGACTCATGCACGGGGCATGGACAGAGCTTTCGTTTCCGAAAGGACTTGGGCTAGACCACACCAAGTCGTGCCTTTTTCGACGCTTCTCTATAGCGCCGCAGCGACCGCCCGGCAAGCCATATCCGGCCCTTGCCATGGCTCACTGTCCCGGCCGGTGCTCCCGGAAAGCGGCGGCGAGCGTGCGCAGCGCCTCGCGCGATCTGCTGTCGGTGAGGGTGGAGAACATGACGATCTCGGTGGAAGGCAGCGGCGGCAGATCGAAACGCTGGCTGACCTCGACGGTCCCGGGCGGTGCCAGACGGCAGGAGAAGGCCGAAATGGCGAGCCCTGCCGACACGGCTGCGGTTACCATCGACGACGTTCCGCCGAGAAACACTTCCGTCCAGGCGATGGCGGCGGCATCGAGAGTGCGGGTGGCGATATCGCGCACGCCGCAGGCCGGCGAAAGGGCTGCCAGTCGCAGCGGTTCACCCTGTCTATGCTCGAATTGCGGGGTTGCGAACCAGCCGAAATGCTCAGGCCCGAGCACTTCGCCATCCCGTCTGTCATCCTCGCGACGGATGATTGCGGCGTCGATCTCGCCGCGGTCGAAGGCATCCAGCAGCGCGCGGGAATTGTCCATGCGCACTTCAATCGTCAGCCCCGGATCATGTGCATTGAGCCGCGCCAGCAGCGTCGGCACTTCCGGCCCGGCAACATGGGCGGCGATGCCAAGGCCGAAACGGCGGCGCGTGGACGAAAGGCCGGTGATGGCGCGATCATGCGCGGCCAGGAATTCACGGGCAGGAGCGAGAAACACGGCGCCTTGTGCCGACAGCCTCACCGAGCGCGGCGTTCGTTCGAGGAGCCGCTGGCCGAGCCGGTCCTCCAGCCGCTTGAGCTTGACGCTGATGGCGCCCTGTGTGGTTCCTAGCGTTTCGGCGGCACGGGTGAAGCTCTGCAGATCGGCGATGGTGACGAAAGCCTGGACGGCATCCACATCCAGCGTGGTCATGGCAATGATCCAAATTTGTTGTCTCTGAAATATCCAAGCATCCAATTCAGTTATGGTCAAGCCTTCACTAGTTTGCCTTCGGCTCTGCAACATATCCACCGCAGCGAGCGAGCCTCCGTCATGGCCGGATTTCGCCGCTACGGTGTGAACCACGAAAGGCTGAAGAAGTGACCCTTGCCGTTACCGCCCCAACCGCCAGCAGAAGCGCGCTTGCGCTTGCTGCCGTCTGTCTCTCCGCGCTCATGTTCGGGCTGGAAATCTCCAGCGTGCCGGCAATCCTGCCGACACTCGAACAGGTGCTGCATGCGGATTTCCGGCAGCTTCAATGGATCATGAACGCCTATACGATCGGCGTGACGATGGTGCTGATGGCAACCGGCGCGCTGGCCGATCGCTTCGGCCGTAAACGCGTTTTCATCGCAAGCATCATCGCTTTCGCCCTTGCCTCCCTCGCCTGCGGCATGACGGAAAGTGTGGCGGTGCTGATCGGCGCACGTTTTCTTCAGGGCTTGAGCGGCGGGGCGATGCTGGTGTGCCAGATCGCCATCCTCTCACACCAGTTCCGCACGGCCCGCGAGCGCGGCATGGCGTTCGGCTGGTGGGGTATTATCTCAGGTGTTGGGCTGGGTTTCGGGCCGATCATCGGTGGCGCGATTGTCGCCCTCTGGAGTTGGGAATGGGTCTTCCTCGTTCACGTGGCGCTCGGCATCGTCACATTGCTGCTTGCCATGGGCGGTGTCAGGGAATCGCGTGACCCGGAGGCGACGCGCCTTGATCTTGCCGGCATTGCCACGCTGTCGGTTGCGGTGTTTTGCCTTGCCTTTTTCATCACACAGGGGCCTGAACTCGGTTTTGCCAGTGCAAAGGCGCTGTTGATCCTTGGTGTCGCGGCTGCGAGCTTCATCGCCTTCGTCATCGTGGAAAAGCTCACGCCAAGGCCGATGTTCGATTTTTCCGTGTTCCGTATCCGGCCCTTTTCCGGCGCGATCATCGGCTCGGCGGCGATGAATATCAGCTTCTGGCCGTTCATGATCTATCTGCCGATCTGGTTTCAGGCGGGTCTTGGTTATGACAGTGTCACCGCCGGTCTCGGTCTGCTTGCCTACACGCTGCCGGCGCTGGTCGTGCCACCGTTGGCGGAGCGTCTGTCATTGCGTTATCAACCCCGCCTTGTCATCCCGGCCGGGCTATTCACCATCGGTCTGGGCTTCATGCTGATGAAACTTGGCGGTAGTGCTGCAAATGCGAGCTGGCTGACCATGCTGCCCGGCTGCATCCTGTCCGGCATCGGGCTTGGCCTTACCAACACGCCGGTGACCAATACGACCACGGGCGCCGTCCCTGCCGCCCGTTCCGGCATGGCCTCCGGCATCGATATGAGCGCAAGAATGATCTCGCTCGCCATCAATATCCCGATCATGGGCTTCATTCTGGTTGAGGGCGTGTGGTCGTCGCTCAGGGCCAATCTGCCGTCCGGTCCTTATACCGATGACCTGCGTTCCCTCGCGGAGAAGATCGCGGCGGGAACCGCGGGGTCGTCGGCAGAGCGTGTTTCGGGTGCACTCGTCCATCAGGCACTCACAGACGGTTTCGGTCTGGTCATGCTCTATGCCTGCATCAGCGTCTGGCTGCTCGCGGCTCTCAGCTTTGTGGTCTTTGGCCCGGCGCAAAAACCTGTCCACGTTTAGAGAATTGCCTTGCGCGGGGCCGATAGATCAGGCGGTTTTCAGGATCTGCAATGCCGCTGCGGGCTGGGCGACCGCATTCTCGTCGCGGCTCCAGCGGCCAAAGGCGGCGCGGCCCAGAATCGCAATCGACGTGTCTTCCTGCGGCGCATGGACAAGCACGGTCTGAATGTCGCGGAAATGCCGTTCCAGCCCCAATTCGCTTCCAAGACCGGGATTGCCGATGCCGCGCACGGCGATCTCAACGGCATCGCGCAGCTGCCGGCCGGCAAGCAGCCTTGCCCTGATGAAGCCTTCAGCATCGCCATTATTGTTTTCAAGCGTACCGAAAATGATCTGGCGGGCGCCGGAGACCAGAAGGTCGATTTCGCCTGAAAGCGTGATGAAACGTTCGGTGCGGGCGATAGGATGGCCGAGATTGGCCGGCACGCGCTCATGCGCGAAGCGGATGAATTTGGCCTGAGCGGCTTCGGCCACGCCAAGATAGAGCGCTGTCAAGGCCAGTGTAATGGCGGCATGCGCCCGGTTGTCCTGCTGGGCGATCGATGGATCGACGAGGTCGATGACGTTTTCCGCCGGGATTTCGACATTGGCATAGTCGACGTCATGCGATCCGGTGGCGCGCATGCCGAGGCTCTGCCAGTTCTCGATGACCTTGATGCCCGGCAAGCCGTTCGGCACCACGAATGTTCCCACCCGCGCCGGTGTTTCGTCGGTATGCGCCCAGACAAGAAAATGCGTGAGGCCATATGCACCCGTCACGAAACGCTTGCGGCCCGTGATCGACCAGCCGGTTTTTGTCCGGCGGGCAAGTGTCGCGGGCAGACCGCCCCGCGCCGGCGACCCCAGTTCCGGTTCGACGCGCGCGGCATTGAGCAGCAGCGGCTTTTGTTTCGCGTCCGCCAGAAGCCGCCTGTAGAGATCTTCCGGCCAGTGGTTTTTCGCGGCCTGACCGAGATGGGTAAAGATCGTCATGGCGCTGATGAGAGCCACGGAAGGATCGCCCCGGCCAAGCGCCGCCAGAATGTGAGCGGTATCGGCAAGCGTGGCGCCCTGACCGCCGTAGCGTGTCGCAACCGTGCTTTCGAGGAGGCCGCTTTCATGAACGGCGCGGATACCCGTCCAGGGGAACTGGCCGGTCTGGTCCGCATCCGGTGCGGCCTGCTCAAGGACGCGCACGGTTGCGTCGAGGACGGTTGTGTCATGGGACATGCGTTGTCGAGGCTCTCTGGCTATGGAGGAAAGCGCCATGTCCCCGACAGGGACGGCTTGCTCCGTCTGCACTTGAAAAAATGCCCGGCCAGATGACCGGGCCGGATTACGGCATCAGGCTGCGGTCTTTTTCTTCGCCTCTTCCCGTTCGCGAATGCCTTCACGGACAAGCGGCAGGATGTAGCGGCCATAATCCACCGCATCATTGTAATTGTCGTAACCCCGGATCGAGATCAGGTCGGCACCGAGGTCGATATAATCGAGTATGGAATCCGCGATGGTGCGTGGCGAGCCGACCAGCGCCGTGGTGGCGCCGCTGGCATTGGTGGCCGTTACTGTCGGATACCACAGGGCGCGGTCATGCACGTCACCGCGTGCGGCGATCTCCAGAAGCCGTTGCGAACCGACATTTGCCGGACGCGGCGCATTGAGCGGTGCGCGCGTGACGCCTTTCTGGCGGTTCTCGTTCAATCGATCGAGAGTTCTGTGGGCCTTTTCCCAGGCAAGCTCATCCGTCTCGGCGACGATCGGCCGGAATGTGACCCAGATACGGGGGCGATCCGTGCGGCCCGCCTTTGCGGCTTCGGCATAGACCCGCTCGATCTGCTGCTTGGTTTCAGCAAGCGGCTCACCCCAGAGCCCGAAGATATCGCAGAGCGAACCGCCGATGCGATAGGCGGCATCCGACGAGCCGCCGAGCGAAATCGGAATAAGTCCGTTGGTCGGGCGCACGGCGCTGCGGAACTGCTTGAACTGGTAATATTTTCCATCGAAGTCGAAGGGCTCCTTGGAGGTCCAGGCCAGACGCAGGATTCGGATATATTCCTCCTGACGCTCGTAACGTTCTTCCTTGTTGAGGAAGTCGCCTTCACGCGCCTGCTCTTCGTCGCTGCCGCCGGCAATGAAGTGCACCACGACACGTCCGCCGCTCAACTGGTCGAGCGTTGCGAGCGATTTGGCGGCGACCGTGGGATAAACCGTATTCGGCCGCAGCGCGACGATGATCTTGATGTTTTTCGTGTGGGCGAGCACCGTGGCGCCAAGCGTGAACGGATCGAAGGACGAGGAGGAGTAGGGGATCAGCGTATAGTTGAAACCGTAATCATCGAGCGCACGCGCGTAGCGCTCCAGAAAAACGGGATCCACGGGCGCATCGGGCAGAGGGTTCAGGTCGTTCGACGCATTGGGAAAACTAACGCTAATAAATTCCGCGGCCATGGGGGCTCCTTCAGGTTCAATGCGGGCATGTTAGGATGCGGCGGATTAACGAGGAAGACAGGTCTTTCTTTTTCTATGGAATATGTAGAAAATATTCCCTGAGACGGCCTTCGATATAGGACCGGTGACCGCCGTGGTCTGCTGTCTTAACCCCTGGCGCCGATCGGCTCGTTATCTCAGGAAGAGGAGATGGGCGACCAGCCGAGGCTCGGCGCCACCGTGCTTGCGAGATCGCTCAGCAGCTGGATGTTTTCGGCAAGACCAAAGGCTGGTGGCAAAAACAGCACGACCTCATCGGCTGCCGCAAGGCCCGGATCGTTGAACACCGCTTCCAGCACCTGATCGGGCGTGCCCTGAAAGACCGGCGAAATCTGGTAGCCCGCCGGCTGGGCTGCCTGTTCGAGGGCGCCTTTGGGGCGAGAGGCGGCGATACCCTTGGTGCGCCGCTCCAGATCATAGGCAGCGTATTTTTCCCGAAGTTCGGTCGTGGTGCCGACCAGAATGGAGGCGGCGACGGCAACCGGCGGCGGTTCCGTTTTCCATGTCTTGCGCCATGTGGACCGGAAAGCCTCGATGATCCGCGCCTGATACTGTCCGAAACTCTCGCCTTCGGCCTGATCGTGCTGGACGGTTCCCGAGATGAGGCCGATGCCGAGTTCTGCCGCCTGCACCGCCGAGCCGATGCTTGCCGCGCCCTGGCGAATACGCGTGCGAAGCGTCGGGCTGTGCGGCGTTACACGCAGTTCGGTGCCCTCCGGGTTGGACTGCCCCCCTTCGACACGGTGCAGGACATCGCCCGCGATTGCCGAAAGAAAGCGTGTCTGGCGGTGCCTGG
The DNA here is from genome assembly GCA_025560025.1 of Agrobacterium tumefaciens. Taxonomy (NCBI): domain Bacteria; kingdom Pseudomonadati; phylum Pseudomonadota; class Alphaproteobacteria; order Hyphomicrobiales; family Rhizobiaceae; genus Agrobacterium; species Agrobacterium tumefaciens. The sequence continues at coordinate 1,212,715 of CP048486.1, forward strand.
CCTCCGTGCGGGCATCGGTGTCGACCGTGCCGAACACCGCATCGAAAGTGGCGTTTGCACCGGTCGAGATGGCAAGTTCCAGCCGCCCGTCAATCAGGAGGTCAGTGGTGCCGGCTGCTTCGGCGAGCAGGATCGGATCCTGATAACGCATCGGGATGACCGCTGAACCCAGCGTGATATGATGGGTGTGCTGGCCGGCTGCGGCAAAGAACGGCAGCGGCGAGGATAGATAGTGATCGAAATGCCGCTGATAGGCCCAGCCAGACTGATAGCCCAGTTGTTCGGCGGCCTTGAAGAGTTCGATGCCTTCACGCAGCCCCTGCGCCGGTCCGGCATCGTCGTTAAAGGAGACCCGGGTGTTGAATCCGAGCCGTCGTTTGGGGCGGAAGGGCGCAGGCAGAGTATCGGCGGGTGCGGCGATGGTCATGCGATCTTTTCCTTGTCGAGAACCCGCCGGGGCAGAGCCTGTGGCGCACGGGCCATGGCGGCGGCGCCGGACGGGATCGATTCCAGCAGTGACGCGGTATAGGGATGCTGCGGATTGTCGAAGATATCGAGAACCGTTCCGTGCTCGACGATACGCCCGCGCTGCATCACCGAAACGGTATGGGCGAGCTGGCGCACCAGTGCGAGGTCATGGGAGACGAAAACATAGGTCAGACCGAGCTTTGCCTGCAACGACAACAGCACGTCGACAATGTCGGCCTGAACGCTGACATCAAGCGCGGAGGTTGGCTCGTCGAGCACGATTACATCCGGCTTGAGAACCAGCGCCCGGGCAATGGCAACGCGCTGGCGCTGCCCGCCCGAAAGCGCCGCCGGTTTGCGGGTGAGCAGGTGTTCGCCCAACCCCACATTGGAAAGAGCCTCGCGGACATTCTCCAGCCGTTCCGCACGGGTTCCGATCTTGAAACGGTCGAGCGGTTCGCGCACCAGCTGCTCCACGGTCCATGTGGGATCGAGAGAGGTGAAAGGGTTCTGGTAAACGAACTGGAGATGCCGCCATGTTGCACGCAGCGATGCGTGGGAGCGGCCGGCCAACTCTTCGCCGGCTACTGATATCGTGCCGGTATCGGGCTCTTCGAGGCCGAGCAGCAGCCGGATGGTCGTCGTCTTGCCCGAGCCGGACTCGCCGACCAAGGCATGGGTGGTGCCGGCGGGCACGTTGAAAGATACGTTGTTGACCGCCGTCAGTACCCGGTCGCCGACCCGGAAATTCTTGGTGACGGCTTTGAGCTCGATCTTCCGCTCCGTGGCGGCTTCGGCCTTTAGCAGCCGGAAACCTGGGTCACGCAGGCGGGCATAACGGTCCGGATTGAGGGCCGGGACATCGGCATGCAGTTTCCTTGCATAGGCGGAAGCGGGCGCGGAAAAGACCGAGGCGGTGCTTCCGGCCTCCTGGATGGTGCCGCCCTTCAGGACCACCAGCGAATCTGCTCGCTCGGCGGCAATCGCCAGATCGTGGGTGATGAGGAGCAGGCTGATATCCAGCTCATGCTGCAACCGTGAAAGCAGGTCGAGGATACGTTTCTGGATCGTGACATCCAGTGCCGAGGTAGGTTCATCGGCGACCAGCAGAGATGGGCGGGGCAGCACCGCAAGCCCGATGAGTACACGCTGCAGCATGCCGCCGGATAATTGATGCGGGTAGGAATCGTAGACAACATTCGGGTTGTCGAGCCCCACCTGCGCGAAGGTCTCGAGAATGAGGGCCTTGCGGATCGCCTTGTCAGGTTCATCGAGGAGGGCTGCCGCCTCCATCGCCTGCGCACCGATTGTCCTGACAGGATTGAGCGAATTGCCGGGATCCTGCGGGACGAAGCCGATTGCGCGTCCCCGCAGCGGCCTGAAGCTGCGCTCCGGCAAAGCCAATATTTCCTGACCGCCGAAGGTGACGCGACCCGTGGCGTATCCTCCGCTCGGCAAAAGCCGAAGCACCGCGCGGGCTATCGTCGATTTGCCGGAACCGGACTCGCCGATGAGGGCAAGGCTCTTGCCACGGCCGAGTTCGAAACCGACATTGCTGACGACTTCCTGCCGCCCATAGGCAACCGAGAGGTCGTCGACGCGCAGGAGCGGGGCGGGAGCCTGCTGCGGTCTGCCCGCAAAGGCGATGGAGCGGTCGATCGTTGTGGTCAGTCTGTCTTGCGTAGCCATCGGCTGATCCTGTTTACAGAGAGGACGGTCGCGATTGTGACGAAGGCGGGGGCGTATACCAGCCACGGCCATTTGAGGTAGTCCTTGCCGATCGAGATCAGCAGGCCCCAGTCGGAGGCGGGCGGCGGGTCGCCGTATCCGAGAAAGGCAAGGCTGGCGATCACGAGGATCGACTCGCCGAATTGCAGCACGGCAAGCGGCAGCACCGAGCGTGATGCGTTGGGCAGGACGTGGCGCAGAAGAATGAACCAGCGCGAGCCGCCGAGCAGGAAGGAGGCCTCCACGAATGTCGCCTGTCGCGTCTTGATGACCTCTGCACGCGTAACGCGGGCGAAGACGGCGACGGCCGAGACACCGGTGGCGATTGCGGCATTGATTGTCTCGAAGCCGATGGCGGTAACAACGATGACGGCCAGCAGGAATTTTGGAATTGCCAGCAACACATCGACCAGCCGGGCGAGGACGACATCGACCCAACCGCCGAGAAAGCCCGCCAGAAGCCCGATGAGACCGCCGGCGAACACGCCGATGACCACTGCGACGAGGGCGCTCGAGACGGAGGAGGCGGTGCCATAAACGACGCGGGCATAGAGATCGCGGCCGAGGTGGTCGGTGCCGAACCAGTGCTCGAGACTTGGACCAAGCAGCTTGTCCGTGGGAACCCCGTTGATCGGGCTATGGCTGGTAAAGAGGCCGGGCGCGAGCGACCAGGCAATCACAAGCGTGATGACGGCGAAGGACAGCGCCACGGTTACCGGTATCCGAAAGCCCGCCAGCCGGTCGGCGAGGCTCGTGCCCGGCGGGTAAGGGTTTGAAGAAAAGGTCATGGGGTCACCGCCTTGGTGGTGGATGTTTCATCGGCGATGGCCGGGCGACGTTTTTGCCCATCGACGATTTTCACGCGCGGATCGAGCAATGGGTAAAGCAGATCGGCAATCAGATTGACGAGAACGAAGACCACGGCACCAAGCGAAACGATCGCCTGCAGGACAGGCAGGTCCTGCGTGCTCACCGAGCGCTGCACCAGGCTGCCGAGACCGGTACGTCCGAAGACCGTTTCGGTGATCAGCGAATTGCCGATCAGTTCGCCGACGGTAATGGCGATAACGGTGACGACGGGTAGGGAGGCCGGCTTGAGCAGATGCTGTGCAAACAGCCGCGCCTGTCCGATGCCGCGGCTGCGGGCGACGGCCGCATATTCCTGTTCCGCCTCCTTGTCGAGATTTGCGATGAGCACCTCGGCGATCTGTGCGGAAAAGGGAATTCCGATCGTGATTGCCGCAAACAGCGTTGCCCAGAAGCTGTCAGGCTCGATGACGCGGAAAAGGCGCAGCTGGAAGCCAAAGAGATGTATGAGTATCAGGCCGATCACGAAATTCGGTGTTGATAGAAACAGCGAAGGAAAACCCCGGAGCAATCCCTGGCCATAGCGTTTCGGAATGACCTGGGTTCCATAGGCAACCGCCATCGCCAGAAACAGGGCGACGGCAAGTCCCGTGGATGCCAGCACCAGGGTGGAAGGCAGCACCTCGGCGATCAAGGTCGCAACGGGCCGGTTGGAGCGCATCGAGATGCCCAGATCGCCGGTCAGAAAGCCTGACAGTGACGACCAGAGTTGCACGATTACTGGCCTGTCGAGGCCCTGCGCGGCGATGATTTCCGCGATTTCCTGTTCGGTAAACCCGTTCTGCGGGTTGCGCAGCACACTGGTTATCGGGTCGCCAGGCAGGATGCTGACGACCACGAAGGTGAAGACATAAGCCAGCAGTATGACGACGACCGCCTGGCCAAGCCGTTTTGCGGCGTAGGTTAGGTAGGCATTGCTCATGCCGGTGCTCTCCTTCACGTTGCTCGATGATGCGGATCAGTCGCTGAGGGAAGCGGTGTAGTAGCTGGCGTAAGCGACGCCGTTATAGACCTCGCCCTTGAGCTTCGGCGACTGCACGTAAATCCGCTGCACGATCTGGGTTCTCGGAATGAAATAGCCCTGCTCGAGCACGTATTTCTGCAGCTGGTCGAGAAGCGGGCTGCGCTCGTCGAAGGAGCCTGCGCCGGCGATCTTGTCGCGCAATCCGTTGAGTGTCGCGTCGCGGTCGTCGAGCGCAAACCAGTTCTCACCATTATTGGCGTTGGTGAGAATGCTGGCGACCGTTCCCGCGTCTATGAAGCTGCGCGTCACCTCATAGGTCGGAACGGCGGCGCCACCGAACTTGACCTTTTCGCCGTAGGTCACGACGTCGTAAGAGCGGATGGTGACTTTCCAGCCAAGTTTGCCGAGCTGCTGGGCAATGAGCTCATCGACAGACTTCGATGTGGCAAGATAGGGATTGGAATGGATCGTCAGCGCGAGCGGTTTGCCGTCCTTTGTGCGGATGCTGTCGGCGCCCTTGACCCAGCCGGCCTCGTCGAGCAGCTTTTCGGCCTTGGCCGGATCATAGGCAAGGAGATCGCTGTGATCGGTCGCTCCCGGCACATTGCTCTGGATGAAGGATGCGGCGAGTTTCCAGTCGGGCGTATAGACGGTGTCGATGATTTCCTGACGATTGACGCCGGCCTGAAGCGCCTGGCGAACCTTCACATCATCATAGGGAGGAAGCTTGGTGTTGACGGCCCAGCCGTTAACGAAGCCGAGGTAGCGTGGCGTTGCGACCGTGAAGCCTTCCTCGTGCAGGGATTTCAACTCCTGGGGAGAGGCATTGTAGGCGACATCGGCCTGACCGGACTGGACCGAGGCGACACGCAGTGAAGGTTCCGTCACAAGTTTATAGGTAATGGAATCAAGATAGGCCGGGCCCGTGTGGCCGACGGCTGCCGGACCCCAATTGTAATCCTTGCGCTTAACCAGCTTGACGTAGTCACCTTCCTTCCAGGATTCGACGACATAGGGGCCGCTGCCGGAGGTTTTGCTGAGGTCCGCCTGCTGGGTGGCGGGCTGTGCGATTGTCTTCGGGGAGATCAGGATGGAGCCGTGATAGCCGAGTGTGGGAATAAAGCCGAGTGTCGGCTTCTTGAAGAAGACCTTCACCGTCGTTGCATCCACCGCTTCGGCACGGTCATAGGTCTTGGGGAAGAGACCGATCGGGTTGATGCCTTCGGCCTTGCGGCCGGCATACCAGATGTCGAGATTGGCAACGACTGCTGCCGCATCAAGGGGCGTACCGTCGGAGAAGGTTACGCCGCTCTTGAGATGAAGCGTGAATTCGGTGGCGTTGTCGTTCTGCTCCCAGCGTTCGGCAAGCCAGGGGCTGACTTTTCCGTCTGCGTCGACATAAAGCAGCTTGTCGGCCACATGGCCCCAGATATGGCCCTGAAAGCTGGAGATGGCGCTGTTGTTCGGAATCCAGGTATCGCCGAGCGAGTCGATGAGGAAGGTGATGTCGCCGCCGTTACGCGGGGTGTCGGCTGCCTCGACCGGAGCAGGCCCCGTCGCCGCCAGAAGCGCGATTGCACCTGCAAGAGTGGTCGTCAGCAGGCCCCGGCGGGAGAAGGAAAAAAGGGAAGAACGTATCGTCATTAAAAAATCCTGATTGGTAGAGTTGTGTCTTGTCTTGCTGGTTTCATGGGCCGCCGCCGCTTCACGCCCGCCAATTGCGCGCATGGGAAGGCGTTCACGCGGGCAGTCTGCCGCGAGGTTCAAAGGCCCGGAAATCGGGAAAATGTGCCTGCCTTATCCCGTTGGACAGTCAGGCCGATGCTGCGGTGTCGCCGTTACCGTTCAGCGATGGACGGCTCATTCGATCGCAGGCCGTGCTTGCTGATACATCGTGCGGTCATGACGCGGTCCCTTTGTTTGAAATTCGGATCTTGATGCATAAAGTAGCAGGGTAGCCAGAAGGAGAAAGACCAGTTGTTCTTTTTCTATCGAATTAATGGATTATTTTGCCGCGGTTTACGAAGGTGGTAGGATCAGCTTTTCCGGGGCTGATGACACCCTCGCGCTGGGCTTTTTGGCTGTGCCGAAACATCAAGGCCGTGGGCATGGCGGATGGCGGCGATCATCCCTCCGTCACGCCATTCGCAAATGCCATCTTTTCGAAAATCCGCACCGGAGGCGCTTCCCCGAGGAAACGCTCGACCTCCACTCTGGTGATCTGGCCGGTGGAACCCTGCGCCAGTTTCGAGGTGCCGATATCGCGGGTCAGGATGTTCGGATTGCCATGAATGCACATGGCATGTTCTGCCTGCGGGTCATGCGCTTCGAACCACGCACCCGTGGCCAGCTGCATCACGCCGTGGCGAACATCCGTGCTCAGAACGGCTGCGGCAAGGCAACTGCCGCGACTGTTGAACAACCGGACGATATCGCCATCGGCAATGCCACGACGGGCGGCATCTTCGGGGTTGATACGCACGGGTTCGCGGCTCCTGATCTTTGTGGAGCGGCTGAAAGCGCCATAGTCGAGCTGGCTGTGCAGCCGCTGATGCGGCTGGTTGCAGATGAGATGCAGCGGATAAAGGGCCGCATCTTCCGATGTCGTTCTGCCGGAATACCATTGCGGATGGCCGCCGCAATCATCATAACCGAAACCTTCTATCGTCTCGGAGAAGATTTCGATTTTTCCGGATGGCGTCTTCAGCGGGAAGGTGGACGGATCGTCCCGGAAGGCCCGTGCAGGCCCTCCATCATCCGGCTTTAGCGGCAGGCCAATCTCTCCACGCTCCCAGAATGTCTCGAAATCGGGCGCTTCGTGCCCGCCGGCGGCGAGCGCCCCACGCGTCGTTTCGTAGAGGAAGGCAAGCCATTCCCGGCTGCTGCGGCCTTCGGTGAAGGCTTCGAATTTGCCGAGGCGGCGTGCGATCCCGGAGAAGATTTCATAGTCATCCTTCGCCTCGCCAACCGGCTCGATCAGCTTTTTCATCGCAATCATCAGGGGATCGCGGTCGGCCGCGCCAATATCGTCGCGCTCCAGCGTTGTTGTCGCCGGCAGCACGATATCGGCGTGACGTGCGGACGATGTCCATGCGGTCTCATGGACAATGATGGTCTCCGGCCTTCTGAAAGCCGCCCGCAGCCTGTTGATGTCCTGATGGTGGTGAAACGGGTTGCCGCCCGCCCAGTAAACCAGGCGGATATCGGGATAGCGCAATCTCTGGCCGTTATAATCATAGTCGTCACCCGGATTGAGCAGCATATCGGCGATGCGTGCGACGGGAATAAAATCCGCAACCGGGTTTTTGAACTGATTGAGTGTCGGCAGGGGAACGGCCAGCAGGCTCTTGCCGACATTGCCCAAAGCGCCAAGGGAATAGGAATAACCGCCGCCGTCGAGGCCCATCTGGCCCAGCATGGCGGCCAGGACAATGCCCAGCCAGACGGGTTGCTCGCCATAATCGGCGCGCTGAAGAGAATGGCTGACGGTGATCAATGTCCTCGCGTTCGCCATGGCGCGGGACAGTTCCTTTATCGTGTCGGCGCCGATGCCGCAGATGCCGGATGCCCATTCGGGGCTTTTCGCGACGCCATCGGTCCGGCCCAGCAGGTAGTCCTCGAAACGCTGATAGCCGACAGTATAGCGGTCGATGAATTCGCGATCATGCAGGCCCTCGGCGACGAGAACATGGGCGAGGCCGAGCATCAGCGCAACATCGGTGCCGGGTGTGACCGGCAGCCATTCAGCATTCAGCTCCTTCGGAAAATCGTCCTTCAGCGGGCTGATAAGCACGAAGCGCGCGCCGCGCGCAGATGCGCCTTTCAACTTCTGCGGCACGATATGCACGCTGTTGCCGCCGCCATGCACATCCGTGTTTCTGAGCGCCATACCGCCGAAAGCGACGATCAATTCGCTGCTGCGCTCTATCGCATCCCAGGTCACGCTCTTGCGGTCGAAATGGTCATAGGGTCCGAGAACATGCGGAATGATGACCATCGCCGCGCCGGAACTATAGGTGTTGACGGAACACACATAGCCGCCAAGGACATTCAGAAAGCGGTGAACCTGGCTTTGCGCGTGATGGAAGCGGCCGGCGCTGGACCATCCGTAGGACCCGCCGAATACGGCCTGCGGGCCGAAATCCGCGTAAACACGCTGAAGCTCTTTTGCAACGATATCCGTCGCCTGCTGCCAGCTGACTTCCACATAATCATCCGCACCGCGCATTCTGGCGTTATCGGGTTTTCCCTCCAGCCAGCCACGCCGGATCGCCGGGCGCCGGATGCGCGCGCTGCTGTCAGCGATTGCAGGGAGATTACCGAGCAAAGGCGAAGGGTGTGGATCACCCGGATGCGGACGGATATCGAGCTTGCCATTGCGGTAGCTGCCCGAAAACGCACCCCAGTGGGAGCTGTGGGTCCTGTAATTATCCATCTGCGAAATCCCGCGTGGTCAGAGCGTTTCTTGGCGGCCGGGCAAAATCTTGCCCGGGTTCATGATGCCAGTCGGATCGATGGCGTTTTTGATGACGGCCATGAGATCAACCGCATCACCGTGTTCCTGCCGAAGATAAGCGATCTTGCCGGTGCCGACCCCGTGCTCGCCGGTGGAGGTACCACCGACCGAGATGGCGTGCTGCACCATCTTCTTGTTGATTGCCGCCACCTCATCGAGTTCCGTCTGGTTGGCAGGGTCGACGGCGAAGACCACGTGATAATTGCCGTCGCCCACATGGCCGAGAATGGCGGCGGGTACGCTGCAATCGCGCAGCAATTCACGGGTCTTTACGATGCAGCCGCTTAATTCAGAGACGGGCACGCAGACATCGGAGGACCAGCCCCTGGCGTTCGGGCGCTGTGAGACCACGGCATAAAACGCATTGTGACGGGCTTTCCACAGGCGGTTTCTGTCCTCCGGCGCATTCGCCCATTCAAAATCCCTGCCGCCATTGTCTTCCACGATCGCGGCGACCATCTCCACCTGTTCCTGAACGCCGGCCGGCGAGCCGTGGAACTCGAAGGCGAGCGTGTCCTCGACCTTGAGGGAAAGATTGGAATAGGCGTTGACGGCTTCGATCAGGCCACGGTCCATCAGTTCCATTCTGGCGACGGGAATGCCGAGCTGCACCACCGTGATGGCTGCGGCAACCGCCTTTTCGACGTCTTCGAAAGAGCAGAGCGCGGCCGAGATGGTTTCCGGAATGCCGTAAAGGCGCAACGTCACTTCTGTAATGATGCCGAGCGTTCCTTCCGAGCCGACAAAAAGCCGCGTCAGATCATAGCCGGCTGACGATTTGCGTGCTCGCCCGCCGGTGCGGATCACCTGGCCATTGGGCAGGACGACCGTGAGTGACAGCACATTCTCCCGCATGGTGCCGTAACGCACGGCATTGGTGCCCGACGCGCGCGTCGCGGCCATGCCGCCGATCGAGGCATTGGCGCCCGGGTCGATCGGGAAAAACAGGCCCATATCGCGCAGATATGTATTCAGCTGTTCGCGCGTGACGCCTGCCTCCACCGTGCAGTCGAGGTCCTCTGCGCTGATGCGGACGATTTTCGACATGCGCGACAGGTCAACCGAGACGCCGCCGCGCACCGCCGTCAGATGGCCTTCGAGCGAGGTGCCGGTGCCGAAGGCGATGACGGGAATACCTTCAATGGCGCAAAGCCGGACGGTTTCCGCAACATCATCCGTGCTCTCGGCAAAAACGACGGCATCGGGGATCGCCGGCGTATGGTGGGATTCACCACGGCCATGCTGTTCCCGCGAGGCCTGAGCGGTGGAAAAGCGCTCGCCGAAACGGTTGCGCAAAGCGTCCGAAAGAGCGGAAGGCAGTGCGCTCATCGCGCCACTCCGCGCGAGGACGAGGGGAAAAGAGACATGGAGAACTCCAAAAGAACGGTCTGAAGAAAGCCGCAGACCGGGCGCAGCCAAGTGGCAACAAGCACCCGGTCACGACAGGATCAGGCGACCAGTTTTTCGCCCTTGAGATGACGTTCAAGGAAGGGAAGGCTGTCCTGCCCCCAATAAAGTTCGCCCTCGTAACGGAATGTGGGAAGCCCGAACACGCCGGCTGTCTTTGCGGTTTCGTAATTGGCTTTCCAGATGGCGGCGATGGCGTCGCTTCCGCCGCGCTCATCCAGCGCCTTGCCGTCGAAGCCGGCTTTGTCCGCGATTGCACGGCGAATCTCGGCCTTGCCGATGTCTTCGCCGCCTTCCCAGAAGTCTCCCTGAAGTGCCTTGGTCAGCTTCAGCCAGTCCTCGCCCGCCTCGATGGCGGCAATGACCATGAAGCCTGCGGGGGTGGGATCGGAAAGGGCGGCACGGTTTTCGAAGCTCAGCGACTTGCCGCGCAACGCGGCCCAGCGCTTTAAATCCTTCGTCCAATAGGCACGGCGCGCCTCCGGACGGTTGCGGGAATAGATCGCGCCATTATCCTCGATCAGCGGAATGATGTGGGGCCGGATCGTGGCGTTCTGTTCACCGGCAAGGGCGGCGAAAGGCTCTAGGCCGAGGAAGGCCCAGGGGGAGCCGATGCCGAAGAAATAGTCGATGGTCTTTGTCATATCTGGTTTCCTCAGGATGCCTGGCCGGCTGCAAGATCGAACACCGAGAGCGCACAGTCCCGGGCGATGAGAACGGCATGCGGATCGCGCCCGACGGCGACGGTCGCGAGCGCGCCTTCGTAAAGAAGCGAAAGGTGAGATGCGGCCTGATCCGGCCGGCCCCCTGCCTTGGACATGACCGTCTCAAAGATGTCCCGTACCATTCGTTTATGGGTTCTCGCCACGGTGACGACCCGATCGGAATCGCCGTGTTCGGCAACCGCAAGTGCAAAGGCGCAGCCTCTGAATTCGGGGCTGTCGGCTTTCTCGTAAAGCCGCTCGAAAATCACCCGGATCTGGTCCCTCGGATTGTTCGTTGCAGTCAGAACATCCTGCAGCGAGCGAATGACACGGTCGTGGCGATCCTGAAGATAGGCAGCAACGAGGTGATCCTTGGATGGAAAATGTCGATAGAGTGTCGCCTTTGCGACCTTCGCTTCTTCAATAATGCGATCGATCCCGACTGCCCTGATACCCTCGTTGTAAAACAGCGCACCGGCGGCGGTGAGGATCTGATCTGGAATGGCTTCTCTCATTTTATCGCTTCAGTTTGGTGGTTTTCATGTGAAGAATGGATCGAACGCGTCATTGCGCGGCGGCGAGACCGTTTTTGTCGCGATCCTGCAATTGCAGGACAAGAGACCGGATTGCATCGACCGGCTCTGCCTTCGAGAAACGGCCCTGATGCGCCAGCCTGCCGGCAAGGGACTGGATAGCCTCGTTGTAAGGCGTCGCAATGTTGTGCAGACGCCCGAGCAGCACGATTTCTCCGTTGAGATAATCGACCTCGCTGGATGCGCCCCGGGCAAAACTCTGCCAGGTTGATTGCTGGCCAGGCTCGATGCCGCTGTTTTCTGCGATGCTCCAGCTCGAAATATCGATGGTCCGCTCGGAAGCAGAGGCGAGATTGTAACCTGCGGCTTCAAGCGCCTGACGGGCCTCATGGACCAGTGCCTCGGCGATGGAGGCCCGCAGGCCGGCTTCTCCTGCAAACAGATCCAGCGCATTGCGGACATTGTGAAGGAGTTTTGCCGATTTCCAGCGGCGGATATCGTTGCTGGTTTCCGCGAGATAATTGGCGCGAGTAAGGTCTGCGACAATTTCCGTCGCCGTATCGTCGGAACCGGCAGGGAAACGCCCTATGGTGACGACGCCGACCTGCGGATTGCCGGCTGCGGCCACTGCGCCCGTTTGCGTAAACCGGGCAGGGGTCAGAATGCTGGCCCCATAGACATTGGCGAAGGTTCTGAGCGCCAGGGCTTCCGTCGCCAGACCGTTCTGAAAGGTAACCAGCGGCAACTGCGCGGCCGTGGCGCCTTCCGCGCCCCGCACCTGACGCCATGACCAGTCCGCCAGCGTGGCTGCCACATCCTGCGTCTTGACGGTTAGCAGCAGAATATCATCGAGTGCCAGTTCGGGCGGTTCGGATACATCAAAGGCGTTCAGCCTTATCTGCTGCGTGCCGGATGGCCTCTGATAGCTCAGGCCCTGTTTGATAATGGAAGCAATCTGTGCGCCGCGCCCGACCAGAGCATATTTGATGCCGGAAAGCTCGAACTGCGCGGCAAGACTCGCGCCGACCGCACCTGCGCCGATAATAACGTATCGTGTCACCTTTTTCCCCAATTCAACCGGACCGATATTGCGCCAGCATCAATTGCAGCGGTTGAGATTGCGGCATTGATACAGGATTTCGTTCAACATCGTCCCTCCCTGAAGGCGGCCAATGATGACAGCTAGCCTAGGGATCAGAACCGCGTCAAGAAAGACAGGTCGTTCTTTTTCTATTTATTTTGTAGAAAATCATTTGGCATATGGAGGCTTTGCGGCCACCTCATTCCCGACCGTCAGGCAAGGCGGAACTCCCTGCTGCAAATCGGCCTGTTTTGAGCATGGGTGCCGGCGATTCGAAGGCTATGCTTCGGCGCGGATATTTGACATGGCGCACACGCCCGTGCCGGTGCCGCATTTCGGTCCGTCACGGGCGTATACTGGCTTTGGGGGCCTTATTTCACCTGGGCGACGACCAGCTTGCCGTCTGCGCGCTCGGCGACGAATTCGATGTTCGCGCCTTCCTTGAGCTTGGCGAGCAGGGCGTCGTCCTTGACGCGGAACACCATCGTCATGGCCGGCATGTCGAGGTTCTTCAGTTCCTCATGGATGATGGTGACTTTCTTGGCCGTGGCATCGACCTTCTTCACCGTGCCCTTGGTGAATTCCTGGGCGAATGCGCCGAAGGGAGCGGCAAGCAGGAGCGCTGCTGCAACGGAGATTTTAATGATTGTCTTCATGGTCAGGTTCCTTTGGTGAATGGGTTACTTTGCCGAGACTTTGAGATCGCCGCGCATGCCGGCCTCATAATGACCGGGTTTCAGGCAGGCGAATTCGAACATCCCGTCATTGGTGAATTTCCAGATGATTTCGCCGCTTTCGCCCGGCGCAAGGCTGATCGCATTGGGATTGTCATGTTCCATCTCCGGGGCCTTCTCCATGGCGGCCTTGTGCTCCAGATTGGCTTTCTGCTCGTCGAGGATGAATTCGTGGTCCAGCTCGCCGACATTCTTCACGGCAAAACGCACGGTCTTGCCCTTCTTGAATTCAAACTTGGCGGGGGTGAACAGCATCTTGCCGTCAGGCGTCTCCTTCATCGTCACCTGGATGGTTTGCGTCACCTTGGATTTGTCGCCGGGTTCACCGATCGCCATCGCATCATGGCCACCGCCGTGGGTGCCCGAGGCGAAGGCGGGTGTGGCAAGAGCGGTGAGAAGCAGTGCAAGTTTCAGTCTGGTCATTGCATGTTCCTTGGTTCTGTGGGGGTTGTGGTCTGCACGATCAGCCGTGTTTCATGGGTTTCGGCGTGATCTGTGTTTTGGGATCATTGGTCTTTTCGGTCGCCGGCACGTCGCCGGTCCATTCCCAGGCCTGGGTTCCGGGCGGGTTTTCGTACCAGCCGGGATCTGAGTAATCGCCGGCGGAAATGCCTTCGCGGACCTTCACCACGGAGAACATGCCGCCCATCTCGATCGGGCCGTGCGGCCCCCAGCCGGTCATCATGGGAACGGTATTCTCAGGGATTTCCATTTCCATGGCGCCCATATCGGCCATGCCGGCGGTGCCCATCGGCATATATTCCGGCCGGACCTTGCGGATTTTTTCGGTGACGGTTTTCTTGTCGACGCCGATGAAGGTCGGGACATCATGCCCCATCGCGTTCATCGTATGGTGCGACTTGTGGCAATGGATCGCCCAGTCGCCGACATATTTGGCGTCGAATTCGTAAGCCCGCATCGCACCGACAGGGATGTCGATGCTGACTTCGGGCCACCGAGCCTCGGGCCGCACCCAGCCGCCATCCGTACAGGTCACCTCGAAATCGTAGCCATGCATGTGGATCGGATGGTTTGTCATGGTCAGGTTGCCGACGCGCACGCGCACCCGGTCATCCTTGGAAACCACCAGCGGATCGATGCCCGGAAACACCCGGCTGTTCCATGACCACAGATTGAAATCCGTCATCGTCATGATTTTCGGCACGTAGGAGCCGGGGTTGATGTCGAAGGCGTTGATCAGGAAGACGAAGTCGCGATCAACAGGCATGAATGCCGGATCCTTCGGATGGATCACGAAGAAGCCCATCATGCCCATCGCCATCTGGACCATTTCGTCCGAATGCGGGTGGTACATGAAGGTACCCGATTTCACGAGATCGAACTCGTAAACGAAGGTCTTGCCGACGGGGATATGCGGCTGTGACAGGCCGCCGACGCCGTCCATGCCCGACGGCAGGATCATGCCGTGCCAGTGGATGGTCGTATGTTCCGGCAGCTTGTTGGTGACGAAAATACGCACCCGGTCGCCTTCGACGGCCTCGATGGTCGGGCCGGGCGACTGGCCGTTATAGCCCCAGAGGCGGGCGGTCATGCCCTCCGCCATCTCGCGCTCCACCGGCTCGGCGACAAGGTGGAATTCCTTGACGCCATTGTTCATCCGGAATGGCAGGGTCCAGCCGTTCAGGGTGACGACCGGATTGTAATCGGGACCGGTGGTGGGCTTGACCGGCGCCTGGGTTGCCGCCGTTTCCATCACGGCCGCTTCCGGCAGGCTGCTATTCGATGTCTTTGCCCAGGCCGCCGTGGAGACCATCGCGGCGCCGACACCCAGAAAGTTTCTTCTATTGAACATGGCCGTTTCCTTTCTCAATGTCCGCCACCGCCGCCACCAGCGGTGGCAACTTCTGTTTCTGCCCCTGCCGTAGCCGCGCCACCGCCATAGATGGCGGGAGCGAGGCCGGCTTCCGCGAGCCAGAAGTCGCGTTTGGCATTGATGGCGAGCAGGTTCGAATTGACTTTTTCGCGGCTGTCGGCGAGCAATTCGAAGGTATTGGTGAGCATGCCATTATAGGTGAGCAGCGACTCTTCCTCGATCTTCGTTCGCAGCGGCACCACGCTGTTGCGATAATGCCGGGCGATATCGTAGTTCGAGTGATAGGCCTGATAGGCGGAGCGGGCTTCGGAGCGGACATTGACCGCCTTTTCCGCCAGCAGATTTGCCGCCCGCATATAGGCAAGTTCGGATTCCCGCATTCTCGCCCGGCCGGAATCGAAGATCGGAATGACGAATTCCAGTTCTGCATTGCCCGTCGTCTGTTTGTTTATGGCGTCCTCGTCACGCTCGCGTTCGGTCTCGAAACCGGAGCGAAGTTCGAGATCGGTGACGTATCGGGTGGCCTCGGTGAGCTTGAACGACCGGGCGGTCGATTCCAGATCGAGTTTGGCGATCTGCAAATCCACGCGGCGCTGCAGCGCCTCGGCCTCGATCATGTCGCGTTTGGCAATATCCTTGGGAAGCTGCGGCAGGCGATTGGGAATGCTGTATTCGATGTCTCCTCCCCACAGTCCCATCAGCCTTGTCAGCTCTTCCTTCGCAAGACGTGCCTCAAGCCTCGCCTTGGCGATCTGGCCTGTCAGCTCGGCATAGAAGACCTGTTCGCGGGCCTGGCCCTCCTTGTTCAGCGAGCCTGCCTCCCCAAGCTTTTTGGCAAGTTCCGAGGCGGCATCCGCAGCCGTCTGCGCCTGAGCGAGCTGGCCGACATTTTCCCAGGCCGCGACAGCCGTGATCCACGCCCGGCGGGTATCCGCCGCCAGTTGCAACGTCTTCAGCGCGGCTGCGAGCTGCGCCTTGCGGAAGCCGGTATCGGCAATCTCGACATTCTGTTTAAGAGTGGCCAGCGCCAGAATATTGGTAACGATCACACCCTCGATCGCCTTGTAGGCCCTGAGCCCCGGCGTGCCGATGCCCGTCAGCCCGATACCGACCCTCGGATTGACCAGCATGGTCGATTGCCAGGCGGTTGCGGCAGACTCGCCAAGATCCGTATAAGCAGCCTGAAGGCCCTTGTTGTTGAGCAGTGCGACCTGAACCGCCGTTTCGACATCGATGGTTTTGGCGGCCATCAGCGACTTGACGCGGGCCGAAGTCGCCTGCGCCTCTGCCCTGTTCTGTATCCAGACCGTCTGCTTTCCGGTCGCTTCGGATGTTTTGGCCGATACGGTGGTGAAGCCCGCATTTTTCGAGGTGTAGTCGGCGGCCGTGACGCAGCCGCCGAGGACGACGGGGAAGGAAAGGGCGGCCGCGAGTTTGAATATACGTATCGTCATGATGCGTCTCCTTTCGGAGCCTGCGCATCGTTCTGGTTACGCCAGGGCTTCGGGTCAGCCGGGGCGCGGTGCGTATAACCCGTAACCGGCGTTTGATAGCGGATGGGTGCGGCGCCGAGCGACGGGTTCGCCGCGTCTTCAAACGAGGTAACCTCGTTCATCAAGGATGTGGCCGTGCAGCCGCCCAGAAGCAGGGGCGCTGCCACCACGATGTAAATAGGATTCATGGTAATGTCCGAACAGGAGATGTAACGGCGCGACGGCGCTAAAGCCGCTCACGCACGGTCATTGCCCAGCAGGCGGGCTTTGCCTGTTCAGATATTCGGTGGACGGTGAAGGAGCGGGGTCTCGCCCACGGCCTTGCTATCGTCGAGGAAGGAACGAATGGAATTGTCGACGGGTTTGCCCAGCGCGTCATGAGCGATCAGCACGGCCATGCCGAGACAGAAATCGCCGCAGCATTCCGGCTTGACCGGCTTTTTAACGCCGCTGTCATGCTCTGCCGCATCCATCTTGTGATGATCGTCGGACGCCATGGCCGAACCACCGTGGCTCTTCATCGCGCCATGATCCATCATGACCGATTGGTCGTGCGGCATTCCCGCAGCGTCTGGACCATGCATTGCGGCATTGACGGTGGAAACGCTGTAGCCCGCCAGTGACAGTATCATCACCAGTCTAAACAGCAGTGCCGTCAATTTCGATGTTTGCAACATCTTACGCATGGACAGTAGAAGAGCCGTAGTTCTCGAATTTTGTCAATGAGTATCACTCATAACCATCGACAAATGCCGTGCCTTCCGGTTCCGCAACCTCACGTCGTCTCCATGAAGGCATCGTCGAGAATGAGGAGCTTGCGCGCCTGCATGCGGGCATATTCCTCGTAAAAGCCCTGCGATATCCAGAGCGCCGAGCGACCCCGCCTTCCGCTCCAGCCGATGCCGCCGATCAGTTCGGCCGCCGCAAGCTTGCGGGCAACATGGGGGCGGGTAAGGGAGAGCGATTTTGCCAGTTCCGACACCGTCTTCACATCTGTCAGGTGCCTGCCCTGTTCCGTCGGCTTTTCCCAGTCTATCCCGGCGATCAGGCGATCCATCAAAAGCCCGCCGGCGTCGAACCAGTTGAAGATGATGGAAAGTGGTCCGGGGCAGCGAACCTCGGGATTGGAGAGCAGCGCTTCCGTCACGCGGGGATGGATGTGTGCGAGCATGGTTTTGGACTGTTTGATGAATCTGGAGGCCCTGAAACCTTCATCGATCAGGTCGAGTGCTTGAAAATGCACGTCGTACCAATGGGCAAGCATCGCCAGGGTCAGCTGCGAAGGCGCCACCCCGTCGGTTTTCTGTTCTCCGGATTTCACCTCTGTCGTCAGCCCGCGTTTCAGCGCCTCTTGAAAAAAGGCGTAAGCGACATCGTGGCTGGCGAGGCCATGGCGGAGCGCGAGACGGCCGAAATCTTCCCGCGTCAGGGCGGGCTCGCCCGCTCCGGTCTCGCAGATGTCACATTTCTGAAAATACAGCGCCAGCAGCGCATGGCAAAGGAGCCTGCTCTGGCGCGTCGCAAAAAGCGCGGTCATGCCGGGCGAACCTTCATAAAGGGCGATGAAACTTCCGGAAAGCAGACGCAGTGCTGCCGTGAAGGAACTCGTCTGGAGCAACCGGTCGATTTCACAGGGCGGCGGGCTGCGGCGAAATGCGGTGGCGTCGGGCAGCCCGGAAATCGCGAAATCGAAAAAATTGGTCATGGGAGCGCTCCTCAGATTGCCGGACGGGACTGCACGATCCATCGGCTTTACAGAGGTGGGGATGAGGCGTCTTCTCATTGCGCGCAGAGGTGAAATTTAAGCGGTCGGCAGGCTCATCGCGCGTGCCTCGCCAGGTGTCATGCCAAAGGTGTTGCTGAACACCCGGTAGAAGGTGGCAAGGCTGTCAAAGCCGCAACCATAGGCGACCTGCGTTATTGGCAAAGCGGGAAATTCCAGCAGCAGGCGTCGCGCTTCCTCGATACGCATGGAGGAAAGCGTCCGGGAAAACGACAGTTCCGAGCCCTCGAAAACGACATGCAATTGCCGCAGCGAAATGCCCAGTTCCTTCGCCACCGAGGCGGGTGTCAGGTTTTGCCGGGATTTTTTGTGCATCATGATGTCCTGGGCGGCATAACAAAGCCCGGTCCTCAGCGCGGCGCGCACTTCCGGCATGGAGGGCGAAAGCCGCCCACGCACCGTCATGGCAAGCCGGGCGACATGCGCCACATCGCGTTCGGGGTCGATGAGCCTGCCGTTGTCGGCGTTCAGTGCATTGAAAAGCGCTCGGAAGGGCCGGGAGAAGGCGGTATTGTCGCTATAACGCGTCGCAAACAGGTCATCGGCCGGTTGGCCAAGCATGACCTCGTAGTCGACGGGAATCTTGAGCATCCTGTAGTGAAAAGCCGCCTCGCCGCCCGGTAACGCGTCATAGGGTAAATCCGAGTAATTGATGGTGATATCGCCACCGCTGACGGCATGGACACGGTCTCTGCCGGTATGCAGCAGCCCCGAGCCCGTCACCTGCAGGCCGATGCAGAGGCTGTTGCCAGCAATGCGGGCTATATCCGCTTCCGTGCGGTTGACCCGGTAGGAGGAGGCGCGCATCTCGCTTACGACGGCGCCGGCAATGGCGCGCGCCTGAAACGACCCTCTGAAAGTGTGGCGACGATCCGGAGCAAGTTCGATCG
This sequence comes from Agrobacterium tumefaciens, assembly GCA_025560025.1. Taxonomy (NCBI): domain Bacteria; kingdom Pseudomonadati; phylum Pseudomonadota; class Alphaproteobacteria; order Hyphomicrobiales; family Rhizobiaceae; genus Agrobacterium; species Agrobacterium tumefaciens. The sequence continues at coordinate 1,231,717 of CP048486.1, forward strand.
TCACGCCGAACAGGCTTTTGCCGCGCACCTCGCGCCATTGGTCGAAGCGGTGCTCGGGCTGAAAGTCATCGGTTGCGAAACGGATGATGGTGTTCGTGACTTGCTCCTCCCCGAAAATTCCTGTCCCGTTGGCTTATTTTTCCGCCGCGCGAAATTGAAGATGAACGAGCGGATAGGGCCGTTGTTGCCCATCGAGGTCGGAACGTCCCGTCGGCTCGAAACCGAGCCGACGATAAAAGCCCATCGCCTGTGCGTTCTGCTCATTCACATCGGTGGTCAGCGCCGGAGATGCAGCGAGCGCCGCCTGTACGAGCGCCCTTCCAATCCCTTTGCCATGCTGGTCCGGATCGATGAAAAGCGCCTCCATGTGGCCTTCATGCAGAAACATGAAACCAAGGGGCTGATCGGATGCATCGACCGCGAGCGTCAAGGGGACCTGCGGCAGAAAAGCCGTCACTTCCTCCTCGATCGCGATGCGATCTGCCGGAAGAAGGAAGTCATGAGTGGCGTCGACGGCCCTGCGCCATATTTCAAGGATGCGGGCCATGTCGCGAGTGTCGGAAGAGCGAAGTGTAATCATGTCTTAACCCTTAGCAATTGCCAGCTTTTTGCGCCATGGGGGCGATTCTGATCTTTCTTAAAAAGTGGTTTCTCATCCTTTCGGTCGTTCTTAAGAAGCCCGGAGATCTGGCCGCGCCTGTCCCCCTCGATTCCTGCGGTCGACGATTTTTCAGAAAAAAGCGCTTGCAAAAGTCGCGTTAAAAAAAATAGATAAAAAGAAGTTCTATCTATTTATTTTAACCGGAGGGCCGTCAAATGGATCAGATTGTTACGAAAATGGAGCCAAACACGGCACCGCCTCCGATGAATGGAGCAGATTCGTCGCTAGCAGAAGCTAAAATTATCTATAATTTACCGTTTAATGATCTCCTCTTCCAAGCGCAGCAGGTGCATCGCCGACATTTCGATGCCAACGCCATCCAGATGAGCCGGCTTTTATCCATCAAGACAGGCGGCTGCCCGGAGGATTGCAGCTATTGCAGCCAGTCCGCCCGCAATCCGACCGGGCTGAAGGCCTCCAAGCTGATGGAGGTGGAACGGGTGCTGGCCGAGGCGCGCAAGGCGAAGGAAGGCGGCGCGACGCGGTATTGCATGGGCGCGGCATGGCGCAACCCCAAGGAGCGTGACATGGAGGCGGTCGTGGCCATGGTCGAAGGCGTGAAGGCGCTTGGCATGGAAACCTGCATGACGCTCGGCATGCTGACGCCGGAGCAATCCGAACGGCTCGCCGATGCCGGGCTCGATTATTACAATCACAACGTCGACACATCGGAACGGTTCTATTCGCAGATCATCACCACCCGCACTTTCGAGGACCGGCTGGAAACGCTCGCAAATGTCCGCGATGCCGGCATAAAGGTCTGCGCCGGCGGCATTCTCGGCATGGGGGAGACGGTCGATGACCGTATTTCGATGCTGGTGACTCTCGCCAATCTGCCGGTTCCGCCGGAAAGCGTGCCGATCAACATGCTGATCCCAATCCCCGGCTCGAAGCTCGCCAATGCTGACCCGGTCGATCCGATCGATTTTGTCCGCACCATTGCGCTTGCGCGCATCCTCATGCCAACGTCGCATGTGCGGCTTTCCGCCGGGCGCACGGAAATGAGCGATGAGACACAGGCGCTCTGTTTTCTGGCCGGGGCGAATTCCATCTTCATCGGCGAGACGTTGCTGACGGCGGATAATCCGGGCGAAGATCACGATACGGCGCTGTTCCGGCGGCTGGGTCTGAAGCCGATGGAGCTGCAGCCTGCGGAGGCAGGAGGGTGCCGGTGACCGTTTCGGCGCTCTCTCCTTATGAAGCGAAGCTTGCCGGCCTGCATCGCAAATCGCGGCTGCGCGCGCTCGCCCCTCTGGAGGGGGTCGACTTCACCTCGAACGATTATCTCGGGCTTGCCGATGCGCCCCGGCTGAAGGCGGCGATTGCCGCCGCCATCGAAAGAGGCGTGCCTGTTGGTGCCGGTGGCTCGCGGCTGCTGCGCGGCAACCACCCGGAACATCAGGCGCTGGAAGCGGAGGCGGCGATGTTCTTCGGTTCCGAAAGAATGATCTATTTCGGCAGTGGATTTGCCGCCAATGTCGCGCTTTTCTCTGCCTTGCCGCTTCGGGACGATCTCGTGCTTCACGATGAACTGATCCATGCCAGCGTGCATGATGGTATTGCGGCGGGCAAGGCGAAGGCTGTCGCCGTGTCGCATAATCAGGTCGAGGCATTTGAGCGGGAAATAAACCGCTGGCGTCAGGCGGGCGGCAGGGGCCGCCCATGGATCGCGGTGGAAAGCCTCTACTCGATGGATGGAGACCGTGCGCCGGTTGGGGCCCTTGCCAATCTTGCCGAGCGGCACGGCGGCTTCCTCGTCGTTGATGAAGCGCATGCCACCGGCATTTTCGGATCCGGCGGGCGTGGCTTTGCTGCCGAACTGGAAGGTCGGGGCAATGTCGTGGCGCTGCATACCTGCGGCAAGGCGCTTGGCCTTTCCGGCGCGCTTCTGAGCCTGCCTGCGGTTCTTGCCGATTACCTCACCAACCGCGCCCGCGGTTTCATCTACTCGACAGCGCCGTCCCCGCTGATGGCCGCAGCCGTGCGTGAGGCGTTGCATATCGTTGCCGACGAGACCTGGCGGCGGACACGGCTGGAGGAATTGGTAAACTTCGCCGGTGAAGAATTGCACGTCCGACTTGGTATGGCACCCAGCGGCTCGCAGATATTGCCTGTCTTGATCGGTGACAATGCCCGTGCGCTGAGGATCGCTGCGCGTCTGCGTAATGGCGGTTTCGATGTACGTGCGATCCGCCCGCCGACTGTACCGGAAGGCACGGCGCGCCTGCGCATATCGATCACGCTCAATGTGGATGAAAGTCAGATCGCGGACATGATCGGGCTGCTCGCCGCTATTACGGAGGAGGAGCGATGAGCCCTCGTTTCGTCGTTTCCGGCACCGATACAGGTATCGGCAAGACGGTCTTTTCGGCAGCGCTTGCCCACGCCCTGCAAGCGTATTACTGGAAGCCCGTGCAATCCGGGCTGGAGGAAGAAACCGACAGTGAGGTTGTGGAACGGCTGGGCGGCGTGCCCCGCGCGCGCATCCTGCCGGAAAGCTATCGTCTGAAAATGCCTGCCTCCCCGCATCTTTCGGCCCGCCTTGAAAATGTGACGATCGATCCCGAACGTCTGTTTCCGCCGCGGACGGACGGACCGCTGGTGATCGAAGGGGCGGGCGGCCTGCTGGTGCCGCTCACCGACACATTATTGTTTGCCGATATCTTCGCCCGCTGGCAAACTCCGCTGATCCTGTGCACCAGGACGTCACTTGGCACCATCAACCACACGCTGCTGTCGCTTGAGGCGCTGCGGCAACGCGCTATTCCGGTACACGGCGTGGTGTTCATCGGTGACGAGAACCGGGAAAATCAGCGCATCATCGCCGATATCGGCAGGGTTCGTTCGCTTGGCCGGTTGCCTCATCTGTCGGCGATGAGTGCGGACGCGCTCCACCAAACATTCGCTCAACAATTTGATCTCGCTGATTTTCTGGAGGTGCCGGCATGAGCCGTTCCCCTGTCTGGCACCCCTTTACCCAGCATGGGCTGGAACCGCCGATGAAACGCATCGTCTCGGCGGAGGGCGCCTATCTGGTCGATGAGAACGGCAAGCGGCTGTTCGATGCCATTTCATCCTGGTGGGTCATCACCCACGGCCACCGGCACCCCGCGATCATGGCAGCCATTCGCGCGGCGACCGAGGCCTTCGACCAGATCATCTTCGCCGAATTTTCCCACGAACCGGCAGAAACGCTGGCCAAAGGGCTGATCGAACTTGCCCCCGCCGGGTTGGAACATGTGTTTTATTCCGATAGCGGCTCGACCTCGGTGGAAGTCGCGCTGAAAATGGCGCTCGGTTATTTTCATAACCGCGGTGAAAAGCGCGACCGCATCGTGGTCATGGAGCACGGCTACCATGGCGATACGATCGGCACCATGTCGACGGGCGAGCGCGGCGTTTTTAATGCCGCTTATGAACCGCTGCTTTTCGGCGTCGACAGGCTCGTTTTTCCGGAGGTAGGGCGCGAGCAGGAGACGCTCGACATGTTCGAGAGCTTCTGCCGTTCGGGCCGTATCGCCGCTTTGTTGATCGAGCCGCTGGTTCTCGGCGCCGGTGGCATGAAGATTTATGGTGCGGATGTTCTGGCCGGGTTGAAACAGATCGCTGAGCGCCACGGCTGCCTGCTCATCGCCGATGAGGTGATGACGGGCTGGGGCCGAACCGGAAGCATGTTCGCCTGCGAGCAGGCCAGGATTTCGCCGGATATTCTGTGCACCTCCAAGGGGCTTACGGGCGGTTCTCTGCCGCTTGCGGCAACGCTGTGCAGCGGCGACATCTTCGATGCGCATTTTTCAACCGACCGCCGCAAGACTTTTTTCCATTCCAGTTCCTATACCGCCAATCCGATCGCCTGTGCTGCTGCCGTCGCTAATCTGCAGGTCTGGTGCAATGAGCCGGTGGCGCAGCGCATCGGGCAATTGCAGGAAACCTTACATACTGAACTCGGACGATTTGAAGGGGACGGGCGTTTCGGCAACATCCGCCAGGCGGGAACCATAGCGGCTCTTGACCTCAACGTGCCTGCTGGCGGTTATCTCGCCGAAGCTGGTCCTCGCATGCGGCAATTGTTCCGCGAGCGCGGGCTGATCATCCGCCCGCTCGGAAACGTCATCTATCTGATGCCGCCCTATTGCACGACGGCTGACGACCTGACCTACGCCTTTGACGCCATCGATGAAGTGGCCTCGATCGTGACTGACGCCGCTCCGGCCAAATCGCGCGCCACTGGGACCGCGTGAACCAGACATCCGCATTTTCCAAGAGCTCGGAAAGGCCTGACAATGCAGACACGTTCTTCCCGCATGGCCGGTTTCGGACATGCCGTCCCCGCGCGATGCGTCGGCAATGCCGAAATAGAAGCGCGTCTTGGGCTGGACGCCGGCTGGATCGAGCGGCGGACGGGTATCCGCACGCGTTATTGGGCCGGAGAGGGCGATACGTTAAGCGGGCTTGCGGAAAGAGCCGGCCGTTTGGCGCTGGAAGACGCCAAGATCGGCTCTGACGATATTGCGCTGACATTGCTGGCAACCTCGACACCGGACCATCTTCTCCCGCCTTCCGCACCGCTGCTTGCCCATCGCCTCGGCCTGACACGCTCCGGCGCTATCGATCTTGCCGGGGCCTGTTCCGGTTTTCTTTATGCGCTCACCCTCGCGGATGGTTTTGTCCGCACCCATGGCCGTGCGGTACTCGTCGTCGCCGCCAATATTTTGAGCCGCCGCATCAATCCGGCGGAAAGGGCGAGTGCCGTTCTATTCGCCGATGCCGCCGGGGCCGTTGTGGTTGCCCCGTGCCGGGACGCTGAGCGTGGCCTCCTCTCCGCCGGTCTCGTTTCCGATGGCAGCGGCTACGACCTTATCCAGATAGGGGCCGGCGGCAGCAGCCAGCCTTTCTCCCTTGATATGCCGATTGAAGAGACGCTGATGACGATGCGGGATGGGCGCGAAGTCTTTTCCCGCGCCGTCGCGTTGATGACGCAGACCTCACAGCAGGTGCTGCAACAGGCCGGTATAAAAACTGCCAATATCGACCGCTTTGTTCCACATCAGGCCAATGCCCGTATGTTCGACGCCGTCTGCGGCAATCTCGGCATTGACCGGCAAAAGACGGTGCGCACGGTCGAGACTTTCGGTAATTCGTCTGCCGCCACCATTCCGCTTTCGCTTTCGGTTGCCAATGCTGAAAGACGCTTCGTTGAGGGAGAGACGCTGTTATTGACTGCGGCAGGGGCGGGCCTGACCGGAGGTGCAGTGATTTATCGAGTTTAAGCCAACTCACAAAACGGCAGGCCTCATCGCGTGAACGGGCCTGCGCATGTCATTGCGGCCCCGCCGCTTTTCGTCATAGTCTCAAAGCAAACCGGGAGGCTGCCATTGAACCTCGATGAAAAAGAAAATGATGCAACACAGCCAAGACGCTCGATCTGGCCTTGGCTGCTGCTGGCGGTTCTGACGCTTTTGGCCATTTACGCCTATTCAGAAGTGACATCGATGATCGATGATACCGTCAGGCTCTGGAACGACCTTGTGCAACTATTCTGGTGGATTGTCCCGGACCAGTCGTCTTGATGCGAGACCGAAGCGCCGTATGGCGGCTGACAATAGGAGCAATGCAGCGCAATCTGAAAAGCCGGACATGTCGGCATTTCGTTCCGCATAATCATTTGATTTTATATGAGAAGATGGTTGGCTGGGGAACCTGGATTCGAACCAAGATCGACGGAGTCAGAGTCCGCTGTTCTACCATTGAACTATTCCCCAAAAGCCTGAAGCGCTTCGGCGCGTTCGCTTTGGTGGGTCGTCATATAGATGATTTATTCAGGGGCGCAAGTCGAAAAAATCGAAAAATGCGTTTTCACTGTTCTTTTGCGTTTCGTCTGCGGGTCAGAGCCGCGCGCGGGTCGAGCGCGGGGTGGAGAGCAGAATGCTTGTCTCGCTGCCCGTGATGCCGGGTACGAGACGGATGCGGCGCAGCACGGCGTCGAAATCGCTGAGCGTTGCGGCATTGAGTTCCAGGATAAGGTCCCAGCGCCCGTTTGTGGTGTGGATTTCGGATATTTCCGGGAAACCGCCAAGCGTGCGGATGACGCGGTCCGTCACATGGCCTTCAATTTCGATCATCATGATGCCGCGGATCGCGGCTTCCACCGCATCGGCACGCAGGATGACGGTGTAGCCGATGATGGTGCCGTCATTTTCCATTTTTTCGATATGTGACCGCACCGTCGCGCGCGAGGTTTCCGTTTCGATGGCCAGATCGGAAATGCTGCGCCGGCCGTTGTGCCGCAAAAGGGTTACGAGCCGCTCGTCGAGGATATCCATTAATAGTCACTCTGATAAATAGATTTTACCAAACTGGTAGCCTATTTCAATAATATTGCCAATATTTGATGTTCATTCCGCCATGTCTCTGTGATCTAGTAGGGTTCTGTTGAAAAGCGAGGGTTCAAATGGATATCAGGCTGATTGGTGCGCCGTTGCAGATAGGTGCCGGGCAATTGGGATGTGAGATGGGGCCGAGTGCCTATCGCATTGCCGGTCTTACGCGCGCCCTTGAGGATCTGGGCCATCGGGTGGTCGATACCGGCAATGTGACGCCGGCGCCCCTCAAGGAATTTTCCCACCCCAATCCGGCGGTGCATCACCTCTCCGAGACGGTGGCCTGGACGGAGGCGCTGACGGAGGCGGCCTACCGCGAAAGCGATGGCGCATTGCCGATCTTTCTCGGTGGCGACCACGCGATTTCGGCGGGAACCGTTGCCGGCATGGCGCGCCGCGTCGCGGAAAATGGGCGTCCGTTTTTCGTGCTCTGGCTCGATGCCCATACCGACTATCACACGCTGGAGACAACGCGCAGCGGTAACCTGCATGGCACACCGGTCGCCTACTTCAGCGGGCGTGACGGGTTCGCGGGCTATTTTCCGCCCCTTTCCCATGCGGTTCCCGAAGAGAATATTGGCATGATCGGTATTCGCAGCGTTGATCCGGCCGAGAGGGCCGCTCTGGAAGAGAGTGGCATTACTGTTCACGATATGCGCTCGATAGACGAACACGGCGTCGCCGTCCTGCTGCGGGCATTCCTGGCGCGGGTTCAAGAGGCAAACGGCCTCCTGCATGTCAGTCTCGATGTCGATTTCCTCGAACCGTCGATCGCGCCTGCGGTCGGCACCACGGTTCCGGGCGGGGCGACGTTCCGGGAGGCGCATCTGGTGATGGAAATGCTGCATGATAGCGGGCTGGTCTGCAGCCTCGATCTGGTGGAGCTTAATCCTTTCCTCGATGAGCGCGGCAGAACCGCGACCCTGATGGTCGATCTTGCCGCCAGCCTGTTGGGCAAGCGGGTCATGGATCGCCCGACACGGGCTGGCTGAGGGAGGGACCGATGACGGCAATACCGAACCTCAATATCGTACCTTTCGTCAGCGTCGATCACATGATGAAACTTGTGCTCAGGGTGGGGATCGATACCTTTCTGCGCGAGCTTGCCGATGCAGTGGAGGAAGATTTCCGCCGCTGGGAAAGCTTCGACAAGACCCCGCGCATTGCGTCGCACTCCAGGGAGGGCGTCATCGAGTTGATGCCGACCAGCGACGGCACGCTTTACGGCTTCAAATATGTCAATGGTCATCCGAAAAACATGAGGGAGGGCCGCCAGACCGTGACGGCATTCGGCGTGCTTTCCGATGTCGGCAACGGCTACCCGCTGCTTCTGACCGAGATGACGATCCTGACGGCGCTGCGCACCGCCGCCACCTCGGCGGTCGCTGCAAAACATCTCGTCCGTAAAAATGCCCGCTCGATGGCCATCATCGGCAATGGCGCGCAGAGTGAGTTTCAGGCGCGCGCCTTCAAGGCCATTCTCGGCATCGATACGCTGCGGCTTTTTGATATAGACCGCTCGGCCAGCGAAAAATGCGCCCGCAATCTTGCCGGCCAAGGCCTTGCGATCAAGATTTGCGATAGTGCGCAGGAGGCGGTCGAAGGCGCGGATATCATCACCACCGTCACTGCCGACAAGCAATATGCGACGATCCTGACCGACAACATGGTCGGTCCCGGCATTCACATCAACGCCGTCGGCGGCGATTGTCCCGGCAAGACGGAACTGCACCGGGATATTCTGCTGCGCTCGGATATTTTCGTCGAATATCCGCCGCAGACGCGCATCGAAGGCGAAATCCAGCAGCTACCGGCGGATTACCCCGTCATCGAACTTTGGCAGGTCATTGCCGGTGAAAAGCAGGGGCGGGTAAGCGACCGACAGATCACGCTGTTTGACAGCGTCGGCTTCGCGACGGAAGATTTTTCGGCGCTGCGTTACGTGCGCTCGAAACTGGCAGCGACCGGGCTTTATACCGAGCTGGATCTGCTGGCCGATCCGGATGAGCCGCGCGATCTGTTCGGAATGCTGTTGCGCTGCGAGGCAGCCCTCGTCTGAGAGGGACGGTCGTTCGGCAAGTGCTTTAGTCCGCCTGCCGGCGTTCCTTCCGGCCGGCCACATGTTCGCGCCAGATGGTGAAGAGACCGGCGGCAATCACGATCGCTGCGCCCAGAACCATATTGGACGTGACGACCTCGCCATAGACGGTGACGCCGATGATGGAGACGAGCACCAGCTGGTAATAGGAAAAGGGCTGTACCGAGGCCGCATCCGCCAGTTCGAATGCCTTGATCAGGCAATAATGGCCGCTCATGCCGGTAATGCACAGCGCCAGCATCCATCCCCAGTCCTGCGGTGCTATACTTACCCAATAGAACGGACCGACCAGCGTCAGCGCCGCCGCACCGGCCACGCCGGTATAAAAAAAGCTGGTCATTGCTGAATCGCTTTTGCTGCCGAGTCGGGTCAGGACGCTGTAAAGCGCCAGCATGAAGACGGCCACAAAGGTGATCAGCAGGCTGTTATCGAAACCTTCGCCATCGGGTTTCAAGATGACGAGAACGCCGATGAAACCGACAAAAATGGCGCACCAGCGCCGCCAGCCGACATGTTCTCCAAGCAATGGCACGGAAAGAGCCGCAACAATCAGCGGCGCGGAGGCGAGGATGGAATGGCTGTGCGCCAGCCCGACAACGGCAAAGGAGAAGATGGAGAAAACGATCTGCACGGCAAGCAGGACGCCGCGGCCAATCTGCAACCAGGGACGGTTGGCCATGACGGCACCACGGATGCCACCGGGTGAAGCAGCGGCCATCAGGAAAACAAAAACGGCGAAGGCCCAGTATCGCAACATCGCGACGAAGACCGGCGGATAGAAGGTGCCCAGGTGTTTCGATATGCCATCCTGCGCCGCAAAGATCGTGAAGGCGACAAGCGCATAAAGATAACCGGTCTTGTGTGATGGCATAAAAAAACCGCTGTCCGGCTGTTGCCGGCAAAAGAGGATTCGGCGTGAATGAGGTGGGTAACAGCCATATGTGACGGTCTTACCTTGTCAGACAACCTTATTTTCCGAATAGCTGCTATGCAAGTCCGGAAACTGCTCTTTCAATAGGCAGATTGCCGGCTGCGCTAAGAGGGCGTTACCGCCGCAACCTCTCTTCGGTCACTCACCGGCTCAACCCGGGAATTCACGGGTTGAAATCATGGACCTTCGGGTCAAGCCTTGGGGTTACGCAGAGTTTCGTGAGCGGTTTTCGCTTATCATCCAAGACGACTTGGTAAAAGGCCCTGTCCGCCGTCAACAATTGTGCGGCGGACAGGGTTCAGCGATGACGTTTGCAGTTTTTGGTGCAGCGATCAGCCGATCGTCACGACCGCTTTCGAAGCCACGGATTTGAGCGCGGCGTCGGCCAGTTTCAATGCGATCAGCCCGTCCTTGATGGAAGGGGTCGGTGCGACATTGTTTTCGATACTATCGATGAAAGCGGTAATTTCTGCCGCATAGGCTGCCGTATAACGCGTCATGAAGAAATCATGCAGCGGCGGGCGGGTATAGCCTTCGGCATTGGCGATTTCGATGGAGACAGGCCGCTGGTTTTCGGCCGCTGCCGAACCAAGCGAACCATGCACTTCGATACGCTGGTCGTAACCATAGGTCGCGCGCCGGGAGTTCGAGATGATCGCCTGCCTGCCGCTCTTGGTCGTCAGGATGATGCTGGCGCTGTCGAAATCGCCAAGCGCGCCGATTTCCGGATTGACCAGAACGGAGCCTGTCGCAAACACGCTTTCCACTTCCTCGCCGAGCAGGAAACGGGCCATGTCGAAATCATGGATGGTCATGTCGCGGAAAATACCGCCAGAAACCTTGATATATTCCGCCGGTGGCGGACCGGGATCGCGGCTGGTGATGGTCACCATTTCCACCTTGCCGATGCGGCCATCTTCAATGGCCTTGTGGACAGCCTGAAAGTGCGGATCGAAACGGCGGTTGAAGCCGAGCATCACCTTTGCGCCGGTTTCTTCAACCACCTTGGCGCAGGCCTCCGCCCGGCTCACATCCAGATCAACGGGCTTTTCGCAGAATATGGCCTTGCCGGCGCGGGCGAAACGCTCGATCAGGTCGGCATGGGTGTTGGTCGGCGTGCAGATGATGACGGCGTCGATCGTGTTGTCGGCCAGAACCTCATCGATCGTGCTCACCTTGCACTGCGCTTCGCGGGCGATTGCTTCCGCAGCGCCGGCCATGGCATCCACGACGGCAACCAGCTTCGCGCGGCTGTCGGTGGTGATTGCCTTGGCGTGGACCTTGCCGATCCGTCCAGCGCCCAGCAGTGCCAATTTCGTAACCATCTTTCCTCCGGTTCCTCACATCTGTCCCTCACTCCCGGAAAGACAGAATATGAACGCAAACAATGTTTCGATATGGAATATATGTTCTATTTTGCTAGTGCGACATCCGGGGCGTGTCAAGCGTTTTGACGATGGTTATGACAGCCGAAATTATTCCCCCTGCAAGGCATATGTTGCGGATGGCCGCCGCGGCGAAAAAGCAACTCGGGACGGGTTGAAAGCCGGTGCCGGCGATCAGTCGATGGAAGATGCAAGGACGGCATTCTGCGGAAAGGCATAAACCTCGACCGGGGTTTCAAGCCCGCGCAGCAGCCACGGCCCCAGATTTTCCAGCTTGTCCCCGTACCCGGCCATACGGACGAATTCTTCGGAAAACAACACGCTGCGGCCGGTTTCCTTGGTCAGCGTTTCAAGCCGAGAAGCAATGTTCACGGCAGGGCCGATAACGGTGAAATCGAGGCGGGTTTTGGAACCGATATTGCCATACATGACATCACCGACATGGACCCCGATGCCGTAACCCAGCGGGTCGTGGCCCTTCTGGCAATTGATGTCATTGAGGGCAACGAGGCTTTTCTGTGCGCTGGCAATGGCTTTCAGCAGGTTTTCACAGGCCTGTGGGTCGCTGAGCGGGAAAACAGCCAGCAGCCCGTCGCCCATGAATTTCAGGATTTCCCCGCCAAACTCTTCGATCGGATCGCACATGGCGTCGAAATAACCGTTCAGCAGCTCGATGACGTCGTCGCGTGGCCAGAGGTCGGAAATATGGGTGAAATTACGCAGGTCGCAGATCAGGATCGCCGCGCCCACCGTCATGCCGCTGCCGCGCGTCGTCGCCCCATTGAGGATTTTTTCACCCGCATGCGGGCCGACATAGGTCTCCAGCAGGGTGCGCGTCATGCGGTTTTTCAGGCGTATCTCGCTTACCAGCGCGAGCGCCGGCAACAGGTTTTTCAAGGCGAGGACTTCCGCTTCGGTAAAGCCTCCCGCACGGTCGCTGGAAAATGTCGCGACATGGCGTTTGCCGAAAGTGTGTTCGATGGGCCAGGCCAGATAATCCGTCAGCCCGTCAGCCCGCAGTTCCTCATAGATGGTGTAGCCGGGCTCATCGGCCTCGTCATCATTCAGGCGGAGACGAACTTCGGTGGCGCCCTGATGGATGTCGTTGATGGGGCTGTTCAGATATTCGGGCGTATTTTCCGATCCGTAGCCGTAGGTGGCGATCTCGGCGGATGACATGCCGGCTTTCCACAAAATCCGCGCACCAAGCCATTGCGGATGACGAATGCGGAAAGCGAGCACGCCACGGGCGACGGAAATGCCGCTAGCCCGCAATCTGCTGCAAAGCTCGACGAATATTTCGTCGATAAAGCGCTCATCCTTCGTGCCGGTGATGAGCCAGTCGAGGATTTCCGTTTTCTCCGCCGGCCACAATTCATCCAAAGCTGAAGAAACCCGTTCTTCGGTGTTGAGACTAAGTGTCATGACAGGATTCCGGAGGTTGTTGCTGCTCTCGTGCGGGCGGGCCAGATGCCGAACATGGTCCGTGCGGACAACATGTGGTGCCGGGTAACGGAAATGTTAAGAGAGAGGTACGGAAAATGTTCCGGAAAGATTGGCCGTGTTCAATTGCAAGCGCCGCCCGGATGTTCTCGCGAACATCGTCCCCGGCGGCGCTCAGATGTTATCCGGATCGCTGTAGACGATCAGATAACGGTTTCTACGGGAATATGCAGGGCGGCGGCAACGCGCCTGATGCGGAGCGGATCGCTGTCCGTGCCGTCTTCAAGGGCGCGAATTTCGCTGGTCGTGAGGCCGCAGGTTATTGCAAGCTGCTCGACGGTATAACCGGCGAGATTGCGAGCGGTCAGAACCTTTCTGGCAAAAGGAGCATCTGTTTCTTGATCGGAATCGGGTTGTGAGACTGAAATTGTCATTTGCATCTCCCTCATGATGGACACTTTAATGCGGGCGGCAGAAAAAAGTTGCCGGGCCGAATGCGACCGCGTTGCCGGAGAAGAAATCGGTGCTGCAACGCAGCGAGGAACATAGACGCTTCGTCCACCTACGCAATAGTTAAATTTTGTTAAGATTCGTGATCGCCGCATTCCTGCGGCATTTTTCCGTGGCGAAAATGGGCAGATGAAACGTAATTTTCCGGTCACCGCCGTGCCGTGTCAGAGCAATGAGTGCTACAGCATTCCCCAGGCGCGGAACCGGCCACGGCCCGTTACCTCGCGCAATTCCAGCTGATTGGCGAGCCCGATAGCACCCTGTGGTGTGGTTCCGAGTTCCCTGACAATCATCGCCGCCGAGACCACCGGCCGGGAGACCACGAGCTCCACCAGCTCAGGCAGGCGGGAGGAGGAGCGCCGGCCGGCCAGCTTGCGCAGCATGCGCTCCCTTGCGTGGGTCAGCCTGTCATGTTCCTTCATGCTGGCGAGTGCTGCTTCATGAAAGCTGTCCAGAAGGGCGAGGAGGCGTTGCGTCTGGTTTCTGGCATGCCGGCGCTCGCGTGGAACGGCGCGAAGGCCGGTGCTGAGCGCCGGCAGATGATCGGGAGCGACAGCCCCGTCGCGCAGAAATGCAGCGGCCAGAAGCCTGCCGAGCCACGGGCTGCGCTGCAGGACCTCTATCATGTTCCAGGCATCCAGCATGATTGCGGTCCGCAGGATCGCGGGCAGCTCCTCCGTCTGGCCATGAACCTGCCGCCATTCCGCCAGCCGTTCCTCCTCGTCCCAGTCGGGATCGTTGACCATCGGATTGGTCTCCTCCCGATGTTGAAGGGGCGCGAGCGTCGTGCCGGCGGTAATGGCGCTCAGTGTTGCGGCGCTTCGAGCCAGAAGCGCGTCCAGCTCGGAAAAAGCCCCGTCCAGCGGTGTTTCACCATCTGTTTCCGTCTCCTCGTTGCTGGAATGACCCGTGGGCCCAGGGGTAAATACTGCCTCATCGGCTGCAATTGCCGTCTTGCCACGCAGGCGGGAAAGGCCCTGCGCCGTGAAGGCCCAGCCCGGCGCATTGGAAAAAATCAATCGCCTTGACCGCAATATCCGGTGCGCCGCCGTCATCTCGTGCGTCGGCACCCGCACGTCCATATGGGCATCATGCAAAACCAGATCTTCCATATGCACGAGTTCGCCATCCACCCACATGGATGAGATCGCATCGGCAAAATCTTGCCTTTCGATAAAGCCATGTTTCATTGGCGACCGGCTGATCCGCTCGTCCAGCCGCGCCAGCGCTTCGCCCGCGCGGGCAGCGGGTATGAGAAGCTTTTCAATCTGGACGTCGGACATATCGTAAATCATTGATATTTTTTAGTTTGAGCACGCACGGGTGACAAGGCGGATTGCGACGATGGATTTTTGCTTCTCGCGGCTTCGGTGCCGGGATCATGCCGGCTGTCGCGGCGCAGGGAAGCCAAAATCACCGTCATTGAGGCCTTCACCGCCGCTTTATCAATTATATTGCGATGCGGCATAAGCTTGCGCATTGCAACATGAGGGGTATATACCCCCACCAAGAGCGACAAATTATCACACCTTCCGTTCGCCCTTCCATCTCCAGACGAAGATGAATTGGAGTCAACCCGTGAATATTATGGCAAATGGTCCTGCCACCGCGCCGGATCAGAAAACCCGTTTGAAATCCATTATCGGCGGATCGGCGGGCAATCTCGTTGAGTGGTACGACTGGTACGTCTATTCGGCCTTCACCCTTTATTTCGCGCCGGTGTTTTTCCCTTCCGGAAACCAGACCGCAGAATTGTTGAGCGCAGCTGCCGTTTTTGCCGTCGGATTTCTGATGCGGCCCATCGGGGCATGGTTCATGGGAACCTATGCTGACCGCAAGGGCCGCAAGGCGGGCCTGACCCTGTCCGTCACACTGATGTGTCTCGGCTCGCTGCTGATCGCGATCACGCCCGGCCATGAAACGATCGGCATTGCCGCACCGGCCATTCTGGTTTTCGCCCGCCTTCTGCAGGGCATCAGCGTCGGTGGTGAATATGGCGCCAGCGCAACCTATCTCAGCGAAATGGCCGGCAAGAACCGCCGCGGCTTCTTCTCCAGCTTCCAGTATGTGACGCTGATCTCCGGCCAGCTTCTGGCGCTGGCGGTGCTTCTGGTGCTGCAGCGAGTTCTGACGCCGGAACAGCTGGGTTCCTGGGGCTGGCGTATTCCTTTCTTCATCGGCGGCCTTCTTGCGATTGCCGTGTTTTATATCCGTCGTGGCCTTGTCGAGACGCAGTCTTTCGAAAATGCCAAGGCGGGTGAGGCGGACAAGCCGAAATCCAGCGGATGGGCGCTGTTCAAGCACTATCCGAGGGAGGCGCTGATGGTCATGGCGCTGACGTCGGGCGGCACGCTCGCCTTTTACGCCTACACGACCTATCTGCAGAAATTCCTCGTCAACACGTCCGGCTTCAGCAAGGAAAGTGCGACCGAAATCACGACGGCGGCGCTCTTTGTCTTCATGTTGTGCCAGCCGATTGCCGGTGCGCTGTCGGATAAGATCGGCCGCAAGCCGCTGATGGTGGGTTTTGGCATTCTCGGCACGCTGTTTACCTATGTCATCTTCAGCACGCTGGCGACGACCACCGATCCGATCATGGCTTTCGCCCTCGTTCTGGTCGGCCTGTTGATCGTTACCGGCTACACTTCCATCAATGCGGTGGTAAAGGCGGAGATGTTCCCCGCCCATATCCGCGCACTCGGTGTGGCTCTGCCATATGCGCTGGCAAACACCATATTCGGCGGAACGGCAGAATTCGTGGCCCTGAAATTCAAGCAGATCGGCCATGAAAACTGGTTCTTCTGGTATGTGACGATCATGATCGCGCTGTCGCTGGTGGTTTATGTGAAGATGCGCGATACGCGCGATCACAGCCATATCCACGAGGATTGAGCCCTCCAATCCAGACGAAACAAAGCCCCGCCACCCTGGCGGGGCTTTTTGTTTTCAGCGCATTCAGGCGGCTTCGACCGGAAGAACGATGCGGGCTTCGAACCCGTCCTGTCTGCCCGGTGCCGGAGAGGAGAGCACCAGCTCTCCGCCCGTTTGCTCCACCAGGCTCTTGACGATGGCAAGGCCAAGCCCGGTGCCATCCGCTTTGGTCGGACCTCGGGCAAAACGTGTCGTCAGTTTCGGCAGGAGCGCCCTGTCGATTGCCGGTCCGGAATTGATGACGCGGATTGTCCCGTTCTCTTCGGCGAATATCTGTACCGGGCTTCCCGCCGGGCTGTGGATCAGGGCGTTTTCCAGAAGGTTGCGGATGATGATGCCGAAGCCATCCGCGCCGATCTTGCAATTCATGCCGCCTTCGCAGCGATTGGTGAAGCGGATGCGGGATGTGCCGATCGCCGTCCTGCTCATGTCGTCGATGACGAGTTCGAGCACGGGGATAAGATCGCTCGTGGTATCGGTCACGCCGATCCTTGCTTCGGCACGTGACATCTGAAGCAGTTTTTCAGCAAGATGGCCGAGGTGCTGCAGGGATTTTTCGATATTTTCCACGCGCGGGGCAAGTTCCGGTGGAATATCGGCACGCAGCCGCTGCGCCTGCGCCAGCGCTCCGGCAATGGGCGTGCGCAATTCATGGGCGCTGTTGGCGGTAAACTCCCGTTCCGCCTCGATTGCCGATCGCAGCCGTCCGAGCAGCAGATTGACGGAGCGGGCGATGGGATGGAGTTCGGCCGGAAAAGGCTGGGTTTGCAGCGGTGCAAGATTGCCGCCGTCCTTTCTGCCGATCTCGTCGCGAAGGGTCTGTATCGGCTGCAGGGTTCTGCGCACGACGACGATGACGGCGAAGATGCTGGCGGGGATGAGGATGAGGACGGGCAGCAAAAGCGCGCTGCCGGCTTCTTCTATCGCCTCGCGCCGGTTGGCAAAGGCATCGGCGACCTGAAGGAAATATTCCCCGTCCGGCGTTGCCACCGTATAGATGCGCTGCGTGGCCGTTTCGGAAAAGCCGGGTTCGAGCGAGACCTCGAAAGGCTCCGTCGAACTATCATGCGAATGCAGCACGACCTGTCCTTCCCGGTCGCGCACCTGATAGGTGAGATATTCGGCACCTTCCGCCGAGGGGTTGAGCTTTCGCGAGGCGGGGGCCGTGTTGTTTTCCCTGAGGTCGTCGGCCAGAAGCGGCAGCAGCCTTTCGGCTGTCTCCTGCACGCCGGCATCGAAAATCTCGGCGAACTCGTCCTGCATCACCATGACGCCCAGCCCGCAGGCAAGAAGCCAGGATATGGCAACTACGCTGGTCAGCGCCGTCACGAGCTTGCGGGTCATGCTGGTCGGTCTGGCCATGTCTGCCTGCTTGTAATTCTGACTATCTGATGGTGTAGCCGACGCCGCGTACGGTCTCGACGCGGTCATGGCCGATTTTCTTGCGCAGCCGGCTGATATAGACCTCGACCGTGTTGCTTTCTATTTCCGCGCCGAATTCGTAGAGCGTGTCGTGCAGTTGCGCTTTCGAGACGACGGCGCCGGGATACTCGACCAGTTTTTCGAGAACGGCCCATTCCCGGGCGCTGAGCGTCTGCGCCGTTCCGTCGACGGTGATATTGCGCGCCACCTGGTTGATTTCGATGCCGGGCAGGCGGATGACCGGGGCCGAGCGACCTTCATAACGGCGCGAGACCGCCAGCATGCGCGCCGAAAGTTCGTTGAGGTCGAAGGGCTTGACCAGATAGTCGTCGGCGCCGGCGTTCAGTCCGGCAATCCGGTCGGAAACCTGGTCGTGGGCCGTCAGAATGATCACCGGTGTCGCATCGTCGCGGTTGCGCAGGCCTTGCAACAGGGTGATGCCCTCGCCGTCGGGTAGGCGCATGTCGAGCAGGATCAGGCCATAGGCCATGGTCCGCGTCGCCGCCATGGCGTCGCCCAGCGTCTTGAACCAGTCCACGGCGTGGCCCGCCGCCGCAACGTGGTCTCTCAGCGCTTCTCCCAGAACATGATCGTCTTCAACAAGCAGAACCCGCAAGACAGCTCCTTTATCGCGTCGTCCTGCGTATCGCTTTCACGGGATAGGCGTCAAGCACTGTGTGTTCAGCTGTTCTGGCGCTGCGTGCAGCCACCGAACACGTCCAGCGAGGGATCGTAAACGGAGGTGGAGACGTTCATCATGCCGAGGATGCTGTGGAAATAATTGTCGTGGGAGCGTCCGCCCTTGGCCGCGCTTTTCGCCAGGCAGGCTTTGTCCAGCCCCATGGATTTGGCGAAATCGTCGTCGAACCAGACCAGGAAAGGCACATGGGTCTGCTGGTCAGGCGCCAGGAGATAGGGCGCGCCGTGCAGATAGACGCCGTTTTCACCGAGCGACTCGCCGTGGTCGGACGCATAGATCATGCCGGTTGCGAGCTTGTCGGAGCGTGCCTTCAGCTTGTCGATCACAGTCGACAGGAAATGGTCCGTATAGAGAAGCGTGTTGTCGTAGGAGTTGACGATTTCGGCGTCGGTGCAGTTGCCAAGTTCCGCCGTCCGGCAGTCGGGGGTGAATTTCCGGAATTCGTCGGTGTAGCGAAGATAATAGGTCGGCCCGTGGCTGCCCATCTGGTGCAGCACGATGACGCTGTCCTTCGTGACATTGTTGAGCCAGGCATCGAGCTTGTCGAAGAAGATGTCGTCGCGGCATTCTCCGCCGGTGCAGAAGCGGCTGTCATTGGTGGAGGGCAGGTCGAAATAGGGAATGCGGTCAGCGACATTCTTGCTGCCGGTATTGTTGTCCAACCATGTCGCACCGATGCCGGCATGGACGAGAACATCCATGACGTTTTCATTGGCGAGCGCCTTGTTGTGGCTGTACTCCGAACGCGGGAACTTCGAGAACATGCAGGGAATGGAAATAGCCGTTGCGGTGCCGCAGCTGGTAGTGCTCGGGAAATAGATCACATTGCGTTTGGCGAGTTCCGGATTGGTGTCCCGCCCATAACCGTTGAGCGAAAAATTCGAGGCGCGGGCGGTCTCACCGGCCACGATGACGGTGATGCGCGGCTTATGGACGCCGCCAATTGCGGGAAGAACCTTCGCATCCTTGCCGATGGCGCTGACCTGTATGTCGGCTTCCTTTCCGGCCTGCGTGAAATAGTGGACGGTGGACATGATCGGCGACAATGGGTTGACGCTTTTGACGATGTCCTTGTGCTGGCGGATGGCGGTGGTGAACGTCTTGGAATTTGCAAAGCTGATGATGCCGGCGACGCCGAGGCAGATGAGAATGCTGATGGTGTTCCACAGGAGCTTGTCGAGGATCGGACGATGCCTGACGCGGACAAATACGATGACGAGCGATGGCACCAGCCCGAAGATGGCGAGATGCCAGAACAGGCCGGGGGTCATCAGATTGCCGGCTTCCGCCGGTGTCGTTTCCACGGCGTTGCGGATCATGTCGCTGTCAATGACGATGCCGTAACGGTCAATGAACCAGGAGGCCGCCGCCGCTGCGAAGACGAGGAAGATCAGGAACGGCTTGATGAGGTATTTGGCGGAAAAAATCGTGATGAGGGCGCCGAAAAGTGCGGCCATCGCAACATAAAGCGAGACGATCGCGACCGGATAGGCGGAAAGATAGGTATGGACCTTCGACCAGAATGTCTGGTTGGTGAAAAACAGCAGATAGACCCCCGTCAGCAGGCTGAGCGGCACGCTGCCGATTTCCGGACGATATGTTTCAGTTCCTGTCGCTTTCGCCGTAAAAAGAGCCACTGTCAGTTCCACCAGATCCATATATGCCGGCGGCAGCAAGGAACGTGTGGAAGCACCCGTCTTCAGGCTGCCGCATGGGCCGATTGATGGCGGATGCGTCATTTAGCTGACATCAACCTGAAAGCTTTGTCATGAAAGTGTCACATAATGCCGTGGCACCCGGTGCTATTCAAACCGATGCTCAGACGACGGCATGATACCACCTAATTCAGTCCGATGATGCCCGTTGCGGTGGTGCGCGTTGAAAATACGCGTGTGGCCCGAACCGGCAGCAGGCTGCCTGCGGGCAGGTTCTGGAAGGTCACGGTCGCCCCGGAAAGCAGAGTGAGGCAGAGCTGCCCGCCATTGCCGACATAAATCGCGCGTGTGGGAGAGGGAAGCGGGTTGGCATCGTCCGGAACGATGTCGAAACCGTTGGACGCCGGCGATTCCAGGCCGGCGGCATAGTGTGTGTAAATTTCAGCCATTGCTGTCTCCCGTAAAACAAACCTGCCGTGAATATACGGCCTTGCGGGCGGGAGGGGACAAACGGGGACGTTGGATGTCGCACCGGATGCGAAGACTGCGCCGTCTTGTCCGGGGAAGCGGATATTGTTTGTGTGTTCACATGCGTTTGGCTGCAATGGCCCTATGGTCACCAAATCCGCCAGATGGCCTGTGACGGATTTTTCGTCCACGGAATCGTTCCAAATGGCTCGGCGTTCCCATCCGGGCGGAGGCCCCCGCCTCAGTTCCGGGCATGGAGAATAAAGGCCCTGACGGCCGGAGAGGCTTCCGTTTTCCGGTGAGCGATTGCGAGGTCAGAGGTTGCAGAACTTGCCGCAAGCGGTACGTAACGCACCCCCGGAAGCCGAAGGCAATCGAGCGAGCGCGGCACCAGCGCGACGCCGAGGCCGATAGCCACCATGCTGGCTATGGTGGTGTAGTCCCGGCCTTCCGGGCTGATGGAAGGCTGGAATCCGGCTTCGTTGCAGGCTTCTATCGTATTGTAGTGAAAGCCGACATCCGGCGGCTGTCGCGGGGTGATGAAGTTTTCTGCGGCGAGGTTCTTGAGATCGATCTGGAGCGCAAAGGCCAGCGGATGATTTTCCGGCAGGGCGGCCATCAACGGCTCACGCAGGACCACATGGGCGGCAACACCTTCCGGGATGGGCGCCGGTGGACGGATGAAGGCGAAATCGAGATTGCCGTCGGCGATCTTGGCCAGTTGCAGTCGCATCTCCATTTCGATGAGCTGCAGCTCCACATCGGGATGAGAGGCGCGGAAACTGGAGATCGACCGGATGAGCAGGCCGGAATAAGCGGCCGAGGCAACATAACCGATGGAGATGCGGCCGGTTTCACCACGGTCGACACGCTTCAGCGCCGCAAGCGTCGCTTCGGCATTGGCAAGAATTTTCCGGGCGTCTTCGTAGAGAAGCTGGCCGGGCGTGGTCAGCTTCACCGAGCGGCGCGTCCGGTCCAAGAGCGGCATGCCGACAATGTCCTCAAGCGCCATGATCTGCTGGCTAAGTCCCGGCTGGGCAATGCCGAGGCGGGCGGCGGCCCGCTCGAAATTGCGCTCATCCACCAGCACGGTGAAATAGCGCAGGTGTCGCAATTCGAATGTTTCAGCCCGGCTTGCCGGTTTCCTGCCCATGGCATGGCCTTTTTAGCAGATTTGAATAATTCCAAGCTATTATCTGTCGGTATTTTCATAATCAATACTTCTGAAAAAAACCGCCTGCGCTTATTGGATCACAATCTGCACCTTGCGTAATAAGATGAGTTAAATTCTCCAGAAAAATATCCGCCTTGATGGCGGCGCGGGTTGATAAAGGGTTTTGGCGGTGCAGGGAAAGACCAAACACATTTCCATTCTGGCGGGCGGTTGCGCCGCCATAGCCTATGTGGCGTTTTTGTCCTCCGGTGCTGCCTTCGCGCAGGAAGCCGGCACGACGGTGCTGCAGAGGATCACCGTGGAGGGCGTTGGAAAACAGGACCCCAAAGCCCCCGTAAAGGGCTATGTGGCGAAAACCAGCGCCAGTGCCACCAAGACGGGACGGTCCCTGATCGAGACGCCGCAGTCAGTTTCCGTCATTACCAAAGACCAGATGGATGCACAGAACGTCCGCAATCTCAGCGAGGCGCTGAATTATGTTCCCGGCGTCGTCGCGCAGCCTTCGGGTTCCGATCCGCGTTTCGATGCGCCGCGCATTCGCGGATTTGCGGGAAACCAGCTGCAGTTTCTCAATGGCCTTCGACTGATGCGCACGGCAGGGGCGCCGTCCTATGAGGTCTATGGTCTGGAACGTGTGGAGGTTATTCGCGGGCCGGCTTCGGTGCTTTATGGCCAGGGCAACCCCGGCGGCCTCATCAATCTTATCAGCAAGCGGCCGACCTTCGAGCGTTTCGGCGAAGTGGGCGCGCAGATCGGCAGCTTCGATTATTACCAGTCAATGTTCGATATTGGCGGGCCGGTTGCGGATAGCGACAGCCTTGCCTATCGCCTGACCGGGGTTGCCCGCAATGCCCATGCGCAGACGGACAATCTGCAGAACGACCGTTATTTCATCGCGCCGGCGCTCACATGGCAGCCTGATGAGGATACGAAGCTGACGGTCCTTGCTTCCTATCAGCACGACAATCCGAGCTCGCCGTCCGGCCTTCCGCCAGCACTCACCTTTTCCCGGCCGGGCAATATGCTGGACCGCAGCTTTTATGTCGGTGATCCGTCTTTCGATACGTCAAACCGCAAGTTCACCAATATAGGTTACGAATTCGAGCATCGTTTCGACGAGACCTTCACCTTCCGGCAGAATGCGCGTTATTCCAATTTCGACTGGTCCTACCGCGCGCTTGGCATGTCATCGACCAATAGCGGCATGATCGGCAATCTCATCCGCCGCAATGCGACCTTCCAGGACGAATTGCTGAACACTTTCAATATCGACAACAGCCTCCAGGCCGATTTCTCGACAGGCCCGGTTGATCATACTCTGCTTGTCGGACTGGATTATCGCTATTTCGACAATAACGTAAAAACCGAATTCTGGGCTGCGACGCCGCTTGATCCCGTCAATCCGGTCTATGGCGGCCCGATCAGCCTGACCTCGCGCACGCTTTATGCCGATGTGAAAACCGACATTTCCCAGATCGGCCTTTATGCGCAGGATGAGATTTCCTACGAAAACTGGCGGGTCACTGCCGGCCTGCGGCAGGATTGGGCAAGCACCAGCGGCACCACCTTCAACGGAACGACCTATCGATCGCTGGACAAGGACGACCACAAGCTGACCGGCCGCGTCGGCGTCAGCTATCTCTTTGAGGGCGGCATCGCGCCCTATGTCAGCTACGCGACTTCGTTCGAGCCGGTGCCGCAGCCGGCTGTCGGCGATGCGCCGAAGCCGACCACCGGCGAACAATGGGAAGCCGGCGTCAAATATCAGCCTGATGGATTCGACGGTTTCTTCTCGGCCGCAATTTATGATCTGAAGCAGAAGAACGTGACAACGACTGTCGGCGGCGTGACGCAGCAGATGGATGAGGCGCATGTGAAAGGCCTCGAACTGGAAGGCGTCGCAAGCCTGACCGACAGGCTCGATCTGCGGGCAGCCTATACCTACATGGACAGTGAAGTCGCAGGACGAGTCAATAATGGCAAAGAACTCGACAATGCCCCCCGGCACGCCGCAAGCCTCTGGCTCGATTACACCTTCGCGGAGGATACGGCGCTTGAGGGCTTCGGCATTGGCGGCGGCGTCCGTTATGTCGGAAAGCGCTATGGCGATGCGGCCAATGCCTTCGAGATGAAGGGGCTGGCCCTGCTCGATCTCGGCGTGCACTACGAGAAGAACGGCTACCGTGCCTCGCTTCTCGTGCAAAACTTGACTGATAAAGAATATATTTCTAGTTGCTCCACTTTCGGATGCTATTACGGTGACGGCAGAACCGTTATGGGCAAGCTGACCTATCGTTGGTGACGCCATATCAAAGTGAAGCAGCAGGGGCATGACGCGTAAGGATCGATGGATGTCCCCCCTTTGGGGGAGGCGGGAGTTTTTGGTGCTGCTCGCCGCTTCGGCTCTTGCCGGCAAGGCGCGGGCGGCGGCGACGCCACGCATCGCCGCCATCGACTGGGCCATGTTGGAAACATCCGTTGCGCTCGGCGTCATGCCGGTGGCTGCGACCGAGCTCATCCAGTTCCGCGTCGGCGCGGTCGAGCCGGAGATTCCCGACGCCGTTGCCGATCTCGGCCTGCGCGGTGCGCCGAATTTCGAGTTGCTGCAACTGACCCGGCCGGACCTCATTCTCATCTCGCCTTTCTACACGCGTTACACCGGCAGGCTGGAAGCCATAGCGCCGGTGTTTTCGCTGCCCTTTTACGTGAAGGGCGAGCCGCCATTCGCAAAGGCGCTTGCCGCAGTCTCGTCCCTTGGCGAAAAGCTCGGCAGGACTGAGGAAGCGCGAAAGGTTCTGGACGAGACAAACCAGGCGCTGCAAGCCATGCGCGTGCGCCTCGAAGCCTTCGCTACGCGGCCGACCTATGTGATCAACATTGGCGACGCCCGGCATTTTCGTGCCTTCGGTAAAGACAGCATGTTCGGTGATATTCTTGGCAGGCTGGGTCTCACCAATGCCTGGGCGGATCGTTCGCAATTCACCTTCGCCGCCCCTGTCCCGCTCGAAAATCTCGCGGGCTCGCCCGATGCGCGCATCGTCATCGTTTCCGATATTCCGGTCGAGGCCCGCGAGAGCCTGCGCAACAGCGCCATCTGGCGCGCGCTGCCTGCCGTGCGGGAAAATCGCGTGGTCACGCTCGGCAATGTCAGCCCCTATGGCGGCATCACCGCCGGCATGCGTTTCGCACGGCTTCTGACCGAGGCTCTGACGATACGGGGGGAAGCATTGTGACGGCGCGGCCTCTCCAGTTTCTTTTCGGGCTGGTCTTTGTTCTGGCCCTGGGGCTTTCCCTGCATGCCGGGTTGCTGCGGCTGCCTCTTGGCGCATGGCCGGCTTTGCCGTTTGACGCCACGTCCATGTCGATGGATCAGGTGATTTTCGCCTTCAGCCTGATGCCGCGTGTGGCCGTCGCCATTCTGGCGGGGGCGATGCTGGGGTTGTCGGGTGCGCTTTTCCAGCAATTGCTGCGCAATCCGATCGCCGATCCCTCCACCCTCGGCATCTCTGCCGGCGCTCAACTGGCAATCGTCACCGCAACCCTGTTTTTTCCTTCGGTGCTGGATGGTAACCGTGCTTTGGTGGCCCTGACAGGCGCTGCCGTCGCGGCGGGTGTGGTATTTCTTCTCGGTTGGCGGCGATCCTTCGAGCCGGTGACCATGGTGGTGTCCGGGTTGCTGGTCGGCATCACCGCTGCCTCAGCCTCTGCAGCCCTGACGCTTGCGCAGGGTGAATATCTGATGTCGCTGGTCGTCTGGAACGGCGGTTCGCTCAGCCAGCAGGACTGGTCGAACGCCTTTCTGCTTGCCGTCCAACTTTTCCTGGGCCTGGTTCTCACCGGATTGCTGATAAGGCCGCTCACGGTTCTTGGCCTTGGCGATTCCGGTGCGCGATCGCTTGGTGTGTCGCTGTTTTCGATCCGGCTGGCGGTCGCGGCCGTCGCAGTCATGCTGGCTGCTTTCGTTGCCGCGGCGGTTGGCCTTGTCAGCTTCATCGGCCTTGCCGCGCCGGCGCTCACCCGGGCGCTTGGCGTGCGGCGAGCATCTTCCGTGCTGTTTGTTTCGCCGCTTCTGGGCGGTCTGCTGCTCTGGTTCTGCGACGGTCTCGTGCAGCTTCTGGCGAGCACGACGGCCGAGGTTTTCCCGACTGGTGCGGTGACGGCCCTGATCGGCGGGCCGCTGCTTCTGTGGCTGCTTCCCAAAATCCGGCCGACCGATGTGCATCGCGGCGAAGGTGTCGAGCTTGCGATAAGACGCCGGCTCGCGGCGCTGCTGCCAATGCTTGTCGTCATGGCGGGGCTGGTTTTTGCGGCGATTGCCATTGGCAAGGGGCCTGATGGCTGGACGGTGCTGAAGGCCGGTGATCTGCAAAGCCTGCTGCCGTTCCGCTGGCCGCGGCTGGTGGCTGCCATGGCCGCTGGCGGTCTTCTGGCCATGGCGGGTGCGCTGCTCCAGCGGCTCACCGGCAATCCCATGGCAAGCCCGGAGGTGATCGGCGTCAGCGGCGGTGCAGGCCTCGGTTTTGCCGCCGCCATCACGATTTTTCCGGCGGCCGGTCTTTTCGAACTGTTCGTTGGCGCCGGCATCGGCTCGGCCGTGGTCATGATCCTCGTGCTGTTCTTTTCGGTGCGCCGGCATCTGGCACCAGAAAAAATACTGCTCGCCGGCATCGCCATCAGTTCGCTTTGCTCGGCGGTGCTCTCGGCGCTGCTTGCCATTGGCGACCAGCGCGCCTGGCAAATTCTCGCCTGGCTCAGCGGCTCGGGTTCAACGGCGACGCCCGTTTCGGCGATCTTTCTTGGGGTGCTTTCCATCGTGCTGCTTGCGGGTGCGCTTTCGGTGACGCGCTGGCTGACGATCCTGCCGCTCGGCAGGGATGTGCCGCTCTCGCTCGGTCTGCCGCTTGGTGCTGCGCGCATCGCCGTCATTGCGGTGGCAGGCATTGCCACGGGGGCTGCCTCGCTGCTGGTTGGTCCCCTGAGTTTCGTCGGGTTGATGGCGCCGCATATTGCGCTTCGTGCGGGTTTCACCACGCCGCGCGACCATCTGCTCGCCTCGTTCCTGTTCGGCGCGGTGCTGATGGCGCTTTCAGACCTCGGGGCGAGGACCATGACCTTTCCTTATGAACTGCCGCTCGGCCTTTTTGCGGCTCTTGCCGGTGCGCCCTACCTGATCTGGCTTTCAGGCAGGCGCTGATGTTGTCTTTGAGCGATTTACGGAGATGAGAACCATGGGTCAGGCTGCACTTGCCGTCAATTATGACGATATCCCGCTTTTTTCACTGGAAAAAGTGACGATGGAGGTGCCGGGCAGGACATTGCTGCATCCTCTGACGGCAAGCTTTCCGACCGGCAAGACGATCGGCCTGATCGGCCATAACGGTTCCGGAAAATCCACGCTGCTCAAGATTCTCGCACGCATTCAGGAGCCGACGGCGGGTAGCGTCTCATTTGAGGGAAAGGCGCTCGGAAACTGGGGCAATCGCGAATTTGCGCGAAAGCTGGCCTATCTGCCGCAATATACGCCGGCCGCCTCCGGCATGCTGGCCAAGGAACTGGTGGCACTTGGCCGCTACCCCTGGCATGGCGCGCTTGGCCAGTTCACCCGGGCGGATCAGGACAAGGTGGACGAGGCCATCGAGCTGACCGATACGGTGGCCTTCAGGGACCGGCTGGTGGACACGCTTTCAGGCGGTGAGCGCCAGCGCGTATGGCTGGCAATGCTGGTTGCCCAGAACGCTGAAAGCCTGCTTCTGGACGAGCCCATTTCGGCGCTCGACATGGCGCACCAGCTCGAGGTTCTCTCCCTGGTGCAGAGACTGTCGCGGGAAAAGGGTCTCGGCGTCATCGTGGTGCTGCATGATGTCAACATGGCGGCGCGGTTCTGCGACGAGATCGTCGCGCTCCATTCCGGAAATCTGATTGCAAGGGGAACGCCTGAAGAGATCATGACGCCGGAGACGCTGGAGCGGATTTATGGTGTGCGCATGGATGTCATGACCCATGCCGCAACCGGCCTTCCCGTCGCTTTGCCGCTTTAAGCTTGTTGCAGCAAAACAACGCGCGGAAAAGCCTGCTGTTGACAGTAATTCTCCCGGCATTTTTCGCCCTAACAATGTCTTAATGGCATCCTACCGCCAATAGACATTGTTAACTGTTTTGCTTTCCTTGCATCCAATTAAGTTGTTTTGGATCGATTCTGGGGAACAAACGTTAACAGTGCGGAATTCAATATCCGGAGAGGGCAAGAAGGGCTGCTGCGGGTAGGAATGAAACAGGAGAAAATCAGATGAAAAAGGCTGTTGCCGTAACTTTTGCCGCATTGACGATGGGCTTCGGCGGAACCGTTTCCGCACTTGCTGCCGACCTTGCAAGATATGAACCGGCTCCGCAGGAGCAGGACGACCGCAACGGCGTCAAGATCGGTTACCTTACCTGCGATATCGGTGGTGGCGTCGGTTACGTGATCGGCTCGGCCAAGGAACTGGATTGCACCTTCCAGTCTACGCTGGGCGCTCGCCGCACCGACCATTACACCGGCGCGATCCGCAAGATGGGCGTCGACCTTGGCTTCACCACGCAGGGCCGTCTGGTCTGGGCTGTTTTCGCCCCGACGGCTGGTTACCACCGCGGCTCGCTCGGCGGCCTTTATCAGGGCGCAACGGCTGAAGTCACCGTCGGTCTCGGCGTCGGCACCAACGTTCTCGTTGGCGGCACGTCCGGCTCCATCCAGCTGCAGACGGTCAGCGTGACGGGTCAGGTTGGCCTCAACCTTGCCGCCACCGGCACCTCGGTGACGCTGACGGCCATGAACTGATCAGCGAGATGCCCGGTGTATTGCGCCGGGCATTCTGTCGCATGTCTAAACACGCCCTCTTCGTTGTCAGACGAAGAGGGCGTTGTATTATGCGGATCATGATTTCCACATTCAAAAGTGTCGCGGCGGTCACCGCCTGTTCTTTCCTTCTTGCGACAGCCGCTTTTGCCGAGGGCGATGCGGCCCATGGGGAAAAGGTCTTCAGCCGCTGTTCCACCTGTCACAGTGTCGACACCCCGCGCACTCGCATGGGCCCGCATCTGATGGGTGTCGTCGGCAGGCCGATGGCTTCCGTGGCCGATTACGGTCATTATTCGCAGGCGCTGAAAGATGCCGGTGCGGCTGGCCGGGTGTGGTCGGAGGATGAACTGCAAAAATTCATCGCCAGCCCGAAGAAGGCGATACCGGGAAATGCGATGCGTTTTTTTGGACTCTGGAGCGAGACGGATATTGCGGATCTGATCGCCTATCTGAAAACGCACCCCATGCCGCAATAGCGGTCAGAGCGGTGCTTCAGCGATAACCTCTTCCGCTTCTTCGAAGGTCATCGCCATGACTTTCGCGCCGATCTCGAAGCTGAAGCCATTGCGGGCGAAGGCGGAGAATTCCTTGGCCTTGCGCTTCTCGTCCAGTTCGACACGACGAAACGGCCCGAAGGCGCGCTTGCGGGCGAAGATGACGGCTGCGACCAGATCATCGGTCTCTTCAAGCGCAACGGCGGCCGTTTCCCGTGCGATGCCCTTGGCCTGAAGTTTCTGCGCGAGCCCGCGTTTCGACTTGCCGCTGCGCTGGCCACTCCGCACGGCGATTTCCGCATAGGCGGTGTCGTCGAGCGCCTTGATGCCATAAGCGAAGGTCACGGCAAATTCGCCAAGCGCCTTCACCTGTGCCGGGCTGATATCCTCGAATTTTTCCCGCGCCTTGCGCATGATGGCGTCGCGCAGCTGCTTTTCCGTCATCATGCGCTGTTCCAGCCGGTAAAGAGCGGAATTGCGCGCCCAGGACAGCATGCGGCTGGTGGGTTCAATGGCCGGCGCGTCGCCGTCCACGGCCATATCGTCGGTCAGGAAGGGGCTGGAATCGTCGTTCATTCCGCTTTTATAGCGCGGTGAACCCGTCTTGCCAGTTCCTTCCCGTCCCGTTTCCTCCGGTTTTCAGTAGCTCAAGGTGTTTGCGCGCCGGTTGCGGCGACATAGACCGAGTAAAGCGATTTCGTCGCGGTGATGAACAGGCGGTTCTTTTTCGGGCCGCCGAAGGTGAGGTTCGCGACCGTCTGCGGCACCTTGATCTTACCGAGGAGCGCTCCTTCGGGGGAAAAGCAGTGAATGCCGTCGCCGGCGCTGGTCCACAGGTTGCCGGCAGTATCCAGACGGAAGCCGTCCGGCAGGCCATTGTCGAGGTTGCAGAATTCCCGGCCGTTGGTGAGCTTTACGCCATCCACCACATCGAAGACGCGGATATGGCGGGGGCGGGAGACATCGTGGCTGTAGGAACTGTCGGCGACGTAGAGCTTTGTTTCATCAGGCGAAAAGGCAAGCCCGTTCGGCTGCATGAAGTCGTCGATGGCGATCGTAACCTCTCCCGTTGCGGGATCGAGCCGGTAGACATTGCGCGTCTTCTGTTCCGGCTCGGCCTTGTACCCCTCGTAATCGGAAAGAATGCCGTAGGTCGGGTCAGTGAACCAGACGCTGCCATCGGATTTGACCACCACGTCATTGGGTGAGTTCAGCCGCTTGCCGCCGTAGCTGTCGGCGAGAACCGTGATCGAGCCGTCCACTTCGGTACGGGTGACGCGGCGCCCGCCATGTTCGCAGGAAACGAGCCGTCCCTGCCTGTCGCGGGTATTGCCATTGGTGAAGTTGGAGGGTTCGCGGAACACCGAGATTCCGCCATCCGGCACCCAGCGCAGCATGCGCTGATTGGGAATATCGCTGAACAGCAGGCAGTTCAGATCGGCAAACCACACCGGGCCTTCGGCCCAGCGGCAGCCGGAATAAAGCTCTTCCAGTTCGGCATTGCCGACGATCAGATGGCGGAAGCGGTCATCGTGGATTTCGTAAGGGGAGGTCGTGTCTGTGGTCATGAGCGTGGTCCGCTTGGGGGCTTGTCGTTATGGGGTCAGCGCGTGGCCTTGGGGCCGCTTGCCAGAAGAATGACGGAGATGATGATGAGGCCGGTGAGGATGAGGCGGATGCCGGCGCCGAAACCATAGGTGTTCAGCATCGACACCACCAGGAACATGAAGAGCGATGCCCCCCATATGCCGGGAACGTTGGAATCGCCGCCCGCCACCGCCGTTCCTCCGATGACGACGACGGCGATGGACATCAGCAGATATTCCGAGCCCATATTGAGCGCCGCCCCGCCGGAAAAGCTGGCGAGCAGATAACCGGCAATCGCCGCCAGCACCGCGCAGAGCACATAGGTGACGAAACGTGCGCCGTCCACGGGAATACCGGTCATGCGAGCGGCGAAGGTGCTCTGGCCGATGGCGGAAATCCAGCGACCGTAAAACGAGCGGTCGAGCAGCAGCCAGGCGATGACGGACAGCAGCAGGGCCACGAGGGCGACGTTCGGAATGCCGAAGAAACTTGACGTGGCGAATGTGGCCAATGTTTCCGGCGGCTTGATGCGCAGGCCGCGGTTCGACCAGATGGCGATGGACTGCACGATGAAGCTCATGGAGAGCGTCGCGATGATCGGCGGGATGCGCAGGAGCTTGATCAGCGCATAATTGCCGATGCCGATGGCGATGCCGATCAGAATGGCGATCAGCAGTCCGGGCAGGATGAGACCGTCGGACACATCCATGAATTTCAAGGCCAGCGTGCCTGACAGCGTCATCGTGGCGGGAACGCAGAGGTCGATATTGCCCGGCCCGAGCGTGATGACGAACATCTGGCCAATGCCGACGATGACCGAAAAGGCCGCGAAGGTGAGGGCGGCATGCGACAGGCCGAAGGAGCTTGCGCCGCCGGTGAAGAGCACGGTGACGATCCAGACCGCAATCGTTGCGGCAAAAGACCAGATCCATGGTTTTCTGGTGAGGGAAGAGAGCCCGTTCATTGGTTTTTCTCCCGCTTTTCAAGACGGTTGAGCAGAATGCGCAGCGCCAGCACGATGATGAGGATCGCCCCCTGCGCGCCGATCTGCCAGTCGGGTGAAATGCGCATGAAGGAGAGGAACGAACCGGCGAGCGTCAGCGTCAGTGCGCCGATGACCGCGCCGATAGGCGATACCCTTCCGCCGACGAATTCGCCGCCGCCGAGGATGACACCGGCAATCGAGAGCAGCGTGTAGCGCAGCGCGATGTTGGCGTCGGCCGATGTCGTCAGCCCGACAAGGGCGATACCGGACAGCACCGCGAAGAAACCGGCCAGCGCAAAGGTGGCGGCGCGGATGCCGACGACCGACCAGCCGGAGCGCTCGACCGAACGGAAATTGCCGCCGACCCCGCGCATCAGCACGCCGAAGGAAGAGCGCATGACGATGTAGTGGGCGACGACCGCGATCACGATGCTGGCGACGATGGCGATCGGCACGAAAGGCGGTTTTGCCGTCATCAGCGCTCGGATGAAGGCGGGGGCCTGGCCGCCGGGCGAGGGGAGAATGAGAACGGCGAGACCGCCCCAGACGAAGCTCATGCCGAGCGTGACGACGATGGAGGGCAGGGCGCGGATATGGATGATGGCGCCCAGCAATGCGTAAACCGCAATCGCACCGGCAAAGATCGCAATGCCGAGGATCGGCGTGGTTTGCAGGAAAGTGGCGGTCACACAGGCGCAGAAACTGACGAAGGTGCCCATCGACAGATCGAGATCGTTGACCGACATGATCAGCATCTGCGCAATGGTGGCGAGCGCAATCGGCACCGCCAGATTGAACAGCAGGTTCATGCCGGTATAGCTCATGGCGCGCGGCTGCATGTAGAAGACGGCGGCGAGCAGGAAGGCGAGCGAGGCGGCGGGAATGATGAGGCGGAGCGCGTTTGCCGAGAGTTTCATGCGTGGTCTTCTCCGGCAAAGGAGGCCGCCAGCACATTCTGCTCGGTAATATCGTCGCCGACGAGTTCCGCCTGGATGGCGCCGTCGCGGAACACATAGACCCGGTCGCAGAGACGGATTTCGTCCATTTCGGTGGAGTACCAGATGAAGGTGCGGCCGTGGGAGGCTTCGGTTCTCAAGATGTCATAGACCTCCTGTTTGGTGCCGATATCGACGCCGCGCATCGGGTCGTCCATCAAAACGGTGCTGGCGGTGGTGGCGAGCGCGCGGGCGAAAAGCACCTTCTGCTGGTTGCCGCCGGAAAGCGAAAGGATCTTGTTGCCCATGTCGGGCGTGCGGATTTCGATACGCTTTTTCCATTGCGCCCCAAGCTCGGTTTCCCTGCCCCTGTCCACCATCCCTGCGGCTGAAATATCCCTGAGCGAGGCGATGGACAGGTTTTTGAGGATGCTCCACAGCGGAAAAGTGCCGTTCAGGCTGCGGTCGCCCGCCACGAAGGCGAGATCGGTCTTGCGCGCGGGCAGCCAGCTATTGTTGCGGGCAAGATAAAGATCGAGAAGCGCTTCGGTCTGGCCATGGCCGCCGAGACCGGCAAGGCCGACGATCTCGCCGCGAAAGGCTTCGAAGGCAAGGCCTTCGCCCCGGCGTGCCGGCATGGAAAGCACCTTCTCGCCTGCCTTGCGGCTTTCACCCCGCCGCCTGTCCTGTTCCTTGACGACGCTGCCCATGGCCTCAACCAGCGAGCGGGTGGTGAAGTCGGCTGCCTTCCGGTCGGCAACCACCCGGCCATCCTTCATCACCACGATACGGGTGGCCGTCGAAAGAATTTCGCCGAGAATATGCGAGATCAGCAGAACCGAGCCGCCCTCACGCACGAAACGGCGGACATAATCCATCAGTTGCTCGGCGAGACCGGCATCCAGCGAAGAGGTGGGTTCATCGAGGATCACCAGTCTCGGCGCGTGCGGTATGCGGCAGAAATTGATGGCGATTTCCACCATCTGCCGTTCGGCGATGGAAAGTTCGGCGATGGTCAGCTCGCAATCGATGCCGTGGCCGGGGAAAATTTCATCCAGTGTCTGGCGGATCGTCGTCAGCGCACGGTCGCGCCAGTTTCGCCCACCCGTGGCGGCATGCATGATGCGGACATTTTCGCTGATCGTCAGGTTCGGGCAAAGCGACAGTTCCTGAAACACGCAGCGAACGCCGTTCGCGCGCGCGGCGGCAATGCCGTGGCGGTTTTCGTTGCCGCCATAGGAAACGGAACCCCCATGCGGCGTCAGCCCGCCATTGATGACGTTGACGATGGTGGACTTTCCCGCGCCGTTATGGCCGACGAGCCCGAGGCATTCCCCAGCGCGGATGACGAGATCGGCCCCATCCAGCGCCCTTACCGCGCCGAACACGACCTTGACGCCGCGCGCAGCGACGACTTCTTCCGCCTCGATGATGTCATTCATGAGCAACTACGCCAGTGATGTGAAAATCGGATAATATGGTGGCTATTGCGGCGCCCGTTCCGGGAGCGCCGCAATAGTCAGGCTCTGGGCCGATCCGGCCTATTTGGCCGATGCGATGGCCTTCTGGGCGTCTTCCTGCGAATATTCCACATTCGCCACGCCGCCCTTCTGGGTCGTCTTCAGGTTTTCCTCGAGATTGGCCTGATCGATGCGCAGGAAGGGCACGGTCAGGTCCTTCTTCACATCCTTGCCGTCGAGGATTTGCTGCGCCACCCAGAAAGCCAGCGTCGAGACGCCGGGAGCGATGGAGACGGACATGGTCTCGTAACCGCTTGCGTCCTTCTGCTGCTTCCACCATTGCAGCTCGTCTTCGCGGTTGCCCATGACGATGGTGGGTGTCGGGCGCTTGGCGGCGGCAAAAGCCTGTGCCGCGCCGTAACCGTCGCCGCCCTGCGTCACGACGGCCGCGACTTCCGGAAGGCTCGGCAGGATGCCGGCGACGGCGCGCTGCGCCACATCCTGCGCCCAGTCGCCATTGACGGAACCGACGATCTTGAACTGCGGGTTCTTGGCAACGCCCGCGGCGATGCCGGCGTGGATCTCATCATCCACCGAAACACCCGCAAGGCCGCGAATTTCGAGCAGGTTTCCACCCTTCGGCATGGCCTTGGCGAGATAGTCGATCTGGCTTTCGCCCATCGCCTTGAAATCGACCGCGATGCGCCACGCACAGGGCTCGGTTACGATGCCGTCGAAGGATACGACGGTGATGCCGGCATCGCAGGCTTCCTTCACCGCGCCGTTAAGCGCGGTCGGCGAAGCGGCATTGATGACGATGGCGTCGTAACCCTGAAGAATGAGGTTCTGGATCTGCGCGGCCTGTTCGGTCGCCTGGTTTTCGGCAGTCGTGAAGGCGTCAGCGGCGGCGACCTGCTTGTCTGCAACCGCCTGCTTGGTGATCTTGTCCCAGCTCGTCAGCATTGCCTGACGCCAGGAATTACCGGCATAATTGTTTGAAAGCGCGATTTTTTTGGCCGACGTATCGGCATGAGCGGTGATCGGCAAAGCTGCGCATGCGACAGCGGCCGATGCCAGAAGCATCTTCCTGAAAGCCATTTGATTTCCTCCCTCGTGGCTTGCCCTTTTCGAGCCCGGAATCCTCGCACGCCGCAAATCTCCTCGGCGGCAGGTGGAATTCCTTTGCACTGGAGCTCCTTTCCCCAGTAGAAGCGAGAATGACCAAGAAGATTTGGCTTGTATAGGCGGATCGCGGCAATCTTCCTGCGGGTTTCCGCAGAAAGCATGCGGGAACCCGCAGGACGAAACGCCACTGCCGGGCGCAGAATGGATGATGCGGCGCCCTAGGGGTTGAAGCTTCGCCGCGATGGTCGAAGGCAGGCGCTTGGGAGGGCGTCCGCACATGCTGGATACGCCGAAAAGCGCTCTTTTTCATCATTATATGGGCATTTCGCGGCTGCTTGCCGGGCAGCTCGAATTTAATGCCATCATCCAGGCGGTCGCCACCGAGATCAGCCACATTATCCCGCATGACCATATGGATGTCTGCATCAAGCAGCTGGATGACAAATATCACATCGCCTATGAAAGCGGTCTGGCCAGTGCCTGGAGCAGGCTCCCGCCCGCCCTTCTGACCGGCAGCCCGATCCGTTCGCTGCTGTCAGGCGAGGTGGAATACCTCCTGAGCGGCGACGCCTGCGCCGATCCGCGCTTTCATTTCGAAGGGTCGTTTTCAAGCCCGATCATCGAACTCAACCTGCATAGTCGCCTGCATGTGCCGATGAAGGTGCATGGCGACATTATCGGCGCGCTGAGTTGCTCCTCCCACCAGTCGGACGCCTATACGATGGAGGATGTGGCGAATGCCCGCGCGGTCGCCGATTTGCTGGCGCCCTATTTCTACGCCATCCGCGCCGCCGAGCAGGCCAAACGCTCCGCCATCGAGGAAGCGCGCGCCAATGCCCGTGAGGAGGGGTTGCGGCTCGGCGCGCTGCAATTGACCGAGGCGCTGGAGGCCGAACGGCAGCGCATCGGCATGGATCTGCACGACCAGACGCTGGCGGACCTGACGCGGCTGGCGCGGCGCATCGAGCGCATGAGCCATACCCCCGACCTGTCAGGCGAGATGCTGGAGCCGGTGGTGCGCAGCCTGCAGCATTGCATGCAGGATCTGCGCGAGATCATCGAGGAGGCGAAACCTTCGATCCTGCAATTGTTCGGCGTCGTTGAGGCCATCGAGACCTATGTGGACCGCTCCGTGCGCGATAGCGGGTCTGCAATTGACTGGTCGGTGACGGATGAGACGGACGGGCTGGTGGAAAGGCTGGACAAGACGGTGGCCATCTCGCTGTTCCGCATCGTGCAGGAGGCGGTGAACAATGCCATTCGCCATGCGCAGCCCGAAGCGATTGCCGTGAAACTGACCGCAATCGACGGCGGCTTGCGGGTGACGGTCAGCGATGACGGCAGCGGCGGCGGCGAAGGCGGGGCCTCCGGCGGCCTCGGCATCGGCAATATGAAGACGCGGGCGCGGCTGATTTCGGCGAGATTCGATATTGGCGGCAATGGCACGGGAGCGGGAACCCGCATCACGGTGACGTTGCCGGCAGGTGCTTTCGACCGGCGGGAGGAGTTGTGACATGGACGTGCTGATCGTCGAGGACGATGCGCTGCACCGGGCCTATCTGAACGAGGCGGTAAGAGCCGCGCTGCCGGAATGCGACAAGGTTCTGGAGGCGGCAAACGGAAGAACCGGCGAGAAGCTCGCGCGCGAAAATCGCGCCGCCCATATCGTCATGGATTTGCAGATGAACGAGCGCAACGGCATCGAGGCGGCGCGCACCATCTGGAAGGAAAGGCCCGATACCCGCATCCTGTTCTGGTCCAACTATTCCGACGAGGCTTATGTGCGCGGTGTTTCCCGCATCGTGCCGGAAGGGGCCGCCTATGGTTACGTGCTGAAATCGGCCTCCGATGACCGTCTGCGGCTGGCGCTGCGCAGCATCTTCATCGAGGCGCAATGCGTGATCGACCGGGAAGTGCGCGGCCTGCAGGAAAAGAGCCTCGGCAAGGCCCATGGCTTTACCGATTCCGAATATGAAATCCTTGTAGACGTCGCGCTCGGGTTGACCGACAAGGCGATTGCGCGCCGCCGCAATCTGTCGCTGCGCAGCGTACAGAATCGGCTGCAAAGCCTCTATGAGAAGCTGAACGTGCATCAGGCCGCCGGCGATGACGAGGCAGAAGGCCGGTATAATCTCAGAACCCGCGCCGTTACCGTCGCTTTCCTGCGCAAGCTGTTGAATTACAGCGCGCTGGAAAGGGCCGAGCGGGAGCTGGCGGAATGGGCCGGCAGCCGCTGATCCTCAGGGCAGGAAGGCAAGCAGCCGTCTTTCATCCGCCCTGAGGCCGGAGACGGGCTTTGCCCCGACCTTCAAGATGCGGCCAAGCTTTTTCTGCGCTTTCTCTTCCGTCGCGATATCGAGGACGGCCGGGTGCACATAGCTCTTGCGGCAGATGGCGGGCGTGTTGGAAAGCTCCGCCGCCGCTGCCTGGCACATGCCCTTTATGCTCGGTTTTTCACCCGCCGCCACATGTTCCATCGCGTTGCAGAAGGCGGCGAGCGTTCCGCCCCAGGTACGAAAAGTCTTGGCGGAAATGCCTTGCCCGCCGATACGGGAGAGGTAAGCGTTGAGATCGCTGGAATCGACCGAATGCACCCGGTGTTCGCTGTCCTGCCAGACGAAGAGTTCCTTGCCGGGCAGATCGGCGATCTCCTCGAGGATTTTCTGAAGGCGGGGGTGGCGCAATTGCCGTTTCACCTTCTGTCCGCCCTTGGCGGCAAATCGCAGCTCGATGGTTTCACCGAAGGAGACGTGCCGCTTGAGCAATGTCGTTGCGCCATAGGTGCCGTTGGTTTCGAGATAAGAGCGGTTGCCGACGCGCAGATAGGCGGCATCGAGCAGCAGCGTGAGCGCTGCCAGCGTCATTTCCTGCCCGTGATCCTGTTTTTCGATATCGGCGATGGCGCGGCGGCGAATGGCGGGCAGCGCCCTGCCGAAGCTTTTGAGCTGGAAGAATTTCGTTTCGCCCCGGAGCGCGTGCCAGTCGGGATGATAACGATACTGTTTTCGCCCGCGGGCATCGAAACCCGTAGCCTGCAAATGGCCGGCGGGGTCGATGCAGATCCATACGTCCTTATAGGCGGGCGGCACGCCGAGCGCTTTGATGCGCTTCAGTTCGACGCTGTCGGAGAGAAGCTCGCCGCCCGGAAGGCGGTAACAGAAGCCGCGTCCGCGTTTCTCGCGGGCAATACCCGGCTCCTGATCGTTGACATAGGCAAGTCCGATTTTGGCAAGAAGGCGGGTGGGCGGCTGTGGCATGGTTTTTTCCGGCAGGTTTCACGCTGCGGCAAACGAAAAACAGGCCGCCTTCGTTCCGGCGGCCTGTCGCTTCGATCATCTGTTTTATCAGCCGGCCTTTTTAATCAACTCGCCTTGGCGATCCGCAGAATTTGCGATTCACCGCCGCCGCGCTCTTCTGTCACGGCATAGATCGCACCATCTGGCCCGACCTTCACGTCGCGGATGCGTGCTTCAAGCGGCAGCCGGCTTTCGGTGGCAACCTTGTCGCCATCAAGATGCAGGATGACGAGGCCCTGGCTTACCAGACCGCCGACGATGAAGGCGCCCTTCCATTCAGGAATCTGGTCGCCGTCGTAAAAGGCCATGCCGGAGGGGCCGATGACCGGGTCCCAATAATAGACCGGCTGCTCCATGCCTTCTTTTGCCGTGGCGCCTTCACCAACGGACCGGCCGCTATATTCGATGCCGTAGGTTATGACCGGCCAGCCGTAGTTCAGGCCGGCTTTCGGCAGGTTCAGCTCATCGCCGCCGCGCGGGCCGTGTTCCACGGTCCAGAGCCTGCCCTGACCATCCAGCGCTGCCGCCTGCAGGTTGCGGTGGCCGTAGCTCCATATCTCGGGCAGGGCGTTCTGTTGGCCGGCGAAAGGATTGCCTTCGAAGGCCTTGCCCTGTGTATCGATGCGGAAGACCTTGCCAAGCCCGCTCGACAGGTCCTGCGCCTGCACGCGCGGCGTCGCATCGGAGCGTTCGCCGACAGTGACATAAAGCTCGTTATTCGGCCCGAAGACCAGACGCGAGCCGAAATGCTTGTCGCCATCATAGGTCGGCATCTGGCGGAAGATCACCGCGACATTTTCAAGTTTGGCCGCGCCGCCTTCCTCCGTAAGTTTTGCAGAGGCAACCGAGGTGCCGTTGCCGCCGTCACGCGGTTCGGAGAAGGAGAAGAAGATGGTACGCGATGTCTCGAAATCGGGAGCCAGCGCTATGTCGAGCAGGCCGCCCTGTCCTGCGGATGCCACTTCCGGCACGCCGTCAATGGCGGGGCCAGCCTTGCCGTCGGCGACGATATGCATGGCGCCTTCCTTGGCCGCAACGATCATGCGGCCATCGGGCAGGAATTCCATCGACCAGAGATGGGGCAGGCCCTCGGCAATAACGGTTTTTTCGACATTCGGCTGGGCGGCGGCCTGCGGCGCACGGGTCTGACCCTCAAAAGCCGGTTTCTGATTCGGCGCATTGGCCCTTTTCGTTTCGGCAGCCGGGGCGGTCTGTGCATGGGCCGCGCCAGCAAGTGGCACGGCAAGCAGCGCGAATAGCATCGTCGAACTCAGAAATCGGTTGTTGCGGAACATGGGTCTCCCTTCCTTCGTTTGCGTCAGGCCCAAACCATTTGGGGAGGATTTCGTTTCTTGCGATAGCTTCAAGAAAACTTGATGAGTTCGTGTGCAGGCGGTGCCCTCTTTTATCATCCGTACGAATTCGTAGGGAACCGCAATCATGCACCCACGTTTTCCCTCTGGTTATACGGAGGGCGCCATGCAGATCATCGATAACAAGACCATAGACGGGAACAGAACCAAACCGATCCTCAATGTCGCGGAATTCTGCCGCCGCTACCGGCTGGACAAGGCCGAGGAGACCCGGCTCAGAAAGCTGTTCGGCGAGTTCGCTTCGCGGCACGAGCTTCTGATGAATGCGCAGCGCAAACCGAACTTCCGCTGATCATTCCTCCGGGTCGAGAGATTTCCCGAAGATCATGAAGACATCATAACGGGTGTTCTTGCCCATTATCTGATGCGAAGGCTTGCGAATGCCCGGCATCGGCTCGGCGCGCAGGGGCCATTTCAGAACCACCCGTTTCGTCGCATTCTCCAGTGCAGCCTCCATCAGCTCCACCTGGTCCGGGTCGGAGCCAACCAGTTCTCTCAGCACCCGCATCTCCTTTTTCACCAGCGCCGTGTTGTGGCGTGGCGGATGCATGGGGTCGACAATCACCACTTCCGGCGAAAGCTCTTTCAGCAACTGGCGTGAATCTCCGTGAAGCAGCGTCATGCGTGCTGCCGCCTCGGCATAGGCGCCGCCAGCCTCCAATGCGCGGCGAATGCCGTCCGCAAGATGGGCATGCATTCCCGGCGAGCGTTCGATCAGCGTTACTTCCGCTCCCAGTGAGGCCAGCAGAAAGGCGTCGCGCCCGAGGCCTGCGGTCGCATCCACGATCTTTGGCATGCGGCCCTTTGTGAAACCCGCGGCTTTCGGCAGGGCCTGTCCGCGCCCCTCGCCGGAGCGGAAACGGTGTCCGACTGCACCGCCGACAAAATCTACTATGAAGCTTTCGTCTTTTTCTTTCATCGCAGGCCTCAGAAGGGGCAGGGCACGGTATAGGTGACGTCGCGGCCATCGGGATGGCGGAACCCAACCTCCTGCGCATGCAGCATCAGGCGCGGCGCGGCGGCAAGCGCTTCGCCCTCGGCATAAAATTCATCGCCGAGAATGGGGTGGCCAAGTGCCTTCATATGCACCCGCAATTGGTGGGTACGGCCGGTAAGGGGTGTCAGCGCCAGCCGCGTTGCCGGAAGCGGCAATCGTTCCAGCACCCGCCAAAGGCTCTGTGCCGGCTTGCCGCTCTCGCGGTCGACGCGGTGGCGGGGCTTGTTTTCGGGATCGATGGCGAGCGGCAGGTCCACTTCGCCCGCTTCTCCCGCAACCTCTCCCCAGACAATGGCGACATAGGATTTGCGCGTCTGGCGGTTTTCAAACTGCGACGCAATCGCCGCATGCGCCTTGCGGTTCAGGGACATCAGCACGATGCCCGATGTGTCCTTGTCCAGCCGGTTGATCATCAGCGCTTTCGGGAACTGTTTCTGCACACGCGTCATCAGGCTGTCGGAAAGCGCGGGATCGCGCCCCGGCACCGATAAAAGCCCGCTCGGCTTGTCCAGCACCAGAAGATCGTCATCCCGGTGCACGATGGTGAGCCAGGGGTCGAGTGGCGGATTATAGACGGGGTTGGAAAGCTCGGAT
Organism: Agrobacterium tumefaciens; assembly: GCA_025560025.1. Taxonomy (NCBI): domain Bacteria; kingdom Pseudomonadati; phylum Pseudomonadota; class Alphaproteobacteria; order Hyphomicrobiales; family Rhizobiaceae; genus Agrobacterium; species Agrobacterium tumefaciens. Next base: position 1,273,156 of record CP048486.1, read on the forward strand.
GACATGGCGCTTCCTTAGCATGAATCTCGCATTCGGACAGACGTGCTAGTCGGGAATGTGGAGATTGACGCGTCCGCTGGTCAGGTCGCTTAAAAGCCGGGTGAGCCGTTCGGCTTCCTCTGCCGGAACCGAAAGCAGCATATCTGCGCCGGTTCCGGTGAAATCTTCCTTTTCCACCCGCAGGTTTTGTGTGGCGGAAAGGCGCGATTTCACCAGCGCCAGATCGGAGAAGGGGCAGCTCAAAGTCGCGCTGACATAGGCGATGACCGGCGAGGTTTCTCCAAGCCGGAGACACGCCGCCGCCGTGCTGCCATAGGCGCGCATGAGACCACCGCTGCCGAGCAGGATGCCGCCGAACCAGCGGATGACGAGAACGGCGACATTGTCCAGCGCCTGGCCGTCTATGGCCTGAAGGATCGGTTTTCCCGCCGTGCCGGAAGGTTCGCCGTCATCGCTGAAACGATAGGTCTGACCCGTTCGCCAGGCCCAGCAATTGTGGTTCGCATCGACGTCAGAATGTGCCGCCAGAAAGTTTTTCGCGTCTTCCTCTCCGGTCACGGGTGCTGCAAAGGCGATGAAGCGGCTTTTCTTGATATCCTGCGAAAAGGTGACGGGTCGGTCGAGCGTGAACATGCGCGTTTCAATATCGCATATATTCATTCACGGAAATCGGTATAAGGCCACAATGGCGAAGATGGCGATGGAGCGGGTTTTGAGGGAAGCGAGGCGGGTCGCGATTGTCGGCGGCGGACCGGCGGGGCTGATGGCGGCCGAAGTGCTCTCGGCCGCAGGCCATGTCGTGACGGTGTTCGAGGCGATGCCGACCGTGGCGCGCAAATTGCTGATGGCCGGAAAATCCGGCCTCAACATCACTCATGCCGAAGACTATGACAGCTTCCGTCACCGGTTCGGCGATGCGGAACCGAAGCTGCGCGCCGCTCTCGATGATTTTACGCCCGACATGCTGCGCGACTGGGCGCAGGGGCTGGGGCAAGAAACCTTCGTCGGCACTTCCGGCCGTGTATTTCCCACTGTCATGAAGGCCTCGCCGCTGCTGCGGGCATGGCTCGCCCGGCTGGAAGCGCAGGGTGTGACCATCAGGACGCGGCACCGCTGGACGGGTTTTTCAGGCGATCGACTGGTTTTCGCGACACCGGAAGGCGAGGTTACCGTCGAGGCCGATGCCATTCTCCTGGCGCTCGGTGGCGCGAGCTGGCCGCGGCTAGGTTCGGATGCCGCATGGGTTCCAGTGCTTGCGGCAAAGGGTGTGGCGCTTGACCCGTTCAGACCTGCCAATTGCGGTTTCGACGTCTACTGGAGTGATGTGTTCCGGCAGCGTTTTGCAGGCGAGGCGTTGAAATCCGTCATCACCATTTCTCCCGCAGGTGCGTTTCAGGGTGAGTTCGTCGTGACGCAGCACGGCGTCGAGGGCAGCGTCATCTATGCCCATTCCGCCGCACTGCGCGACCGGTTGGAACAGGCGGGCAAAGTCTCGCTTGTCGTCGATCTGGCGCCGGGACGAACCGTGGAACGCCTCGGCCTCGATCTGGCAAAGCTTGGCCGCAAGGAGAGTTTTGCAAACCGCATGCGCAAGGCGGCTGGCCTCTCTGCCGTCAAGGTCGGCCTTCTCAGGGAAATCTTTCCCGACATCGCGGCCATGCCGGACGAGTTCGTCGCCGCGAGAATAAAACATGCCGAGATACCGCTTTTGCGGCCGAGGCCGATTGCCGAGGCGATTTCGTCGGCCGGTGGTGTCGCCTGGAACGGTGTTGATGAGAACTACATGCTGAAAAGCATCCCCGGCCTATTCGCTGCCGGGGAAATGCTGGACTGGGAAGCGCCGACAGGCGGTTATCTGCTGACCGCCTGTTTCGCCACCGGCAAGGCCGCCGCCAAGGGCATTGCCGGGTGGCTTGAAGGCTCAGCCTGACAGCCGTTCCGCCATGTCCGCGTCGTCACCGGAAGCGGTTCTGACTAGGCAGCGCATGATGGCGTCGGTGGTGACGGTGCCGAGCGACTTGCCGTTTTCTCCAACGACCGTGGCGCTGCTGACATTTTCCCGAACGAGCGCGCGCAGGCCCTCTTCAACCGTCATATCCGCAGCGAGCTGAAGCCGCGACTGACCGGAAAATTCCGGTTGGACGATAGCGCCGAGGCGGATGACACGGCCGCGATTGACCTCCTCCACGAAGGCCTCGATATAGCTGTCGGCCGGTGACATGACGATTTCGGCCGCCGTGCCCTGCTGGATGATTTCGCCGTCGCGCAAAATGGCGATCTTGTCGCCCAGCCGCAGGGCCTCGTCCAGATCGTGGGTGATGAAGACCACGGTCTTCTTTAACTCCTTCTGCAGTTCCAGCAGTACCGTCTGCATGTCGACGCGGATGAGCGGATCGAGCGCCGAATAGGCCTCGTCCATCAGCAGGATTTCGGCATTGTTGGTGAGCGCCCGGGCAAGACCCACACGCTGCTGCATGCCGCCGGAAAGCTGGTTCGGATAATGGCTGGAGAAACCTTCCAGCCCCACGCGCCGGATCCAGACTTCGGCCCTTTCCTCCCGCTCGCGCTTGTCGACGCCCTGCACCTCGAGCCCGTAGACAACATTCTGCAGCACGTTGCGATGTGGCAAGAGGCCGAATTTCTGGAACACCATCGCCGTCTTGTGGCGGCGGAATTCCAGAAGCTCGGCTTCGTTGAGGCGACAGACATCGGCGCCGCCATAGAGGATTTCCCCGGCGGTCGGGTCGATCAGCCGGTTGACGTGGCGGATCAGTGTCGATTTTCCCGAGCCGGAAAGGCCCATGATGACGGTAATCTGCCCGCCCGGCATGGTGATGTTGATATCGCGCAGGCCGAGTACGTGGCCGTGTTTGGCGTTGAGTTCCGCCTTGGACATGCCGGCTTTGACGGGCTCGACATAGTCCGTCGCCTTGGAGCCGAAAATCTTGTAGAGGCTGCGAATTTCGATCGATTGACTAGCCATGCGCCACTTCCCGGTGTTTTTGCAGGCGAAGGCCATAGGCCTGGCTGATGCGGTCGAAGATGATGGCGATGCCGACGATGGCAAGCCCGTTGAACACGCCGAGCGTGAAATACTGGTTGGCGATGGCCTTCAGCACCGGCTGACCGAGGCCCTGCACGCCGATCATGGAGGCGATGACGACCATGGCAAGCGCCATCATGATGGTCTGGTTGATGCCTGCCATGATGGTGGGAAGGGCAAGCGGCAGCTGCACCTTGAAAAGCTTCTGGCGCTTCGATGAACCGAAGGCGTCGGCCGCCTCCAGCACGTCGCGGTCGACCATGCGGATACCGAGATTGGTAAGCCGGATCATCGGCGGGATGGCGTAGATCACAACAGCGATGACGCCGGGCACGCGGCCGATGCCGAGCAGCATGACGACGGGAATGAGATAGACGAAACTCGGCATCGTTTGCATCACGTCAAGAATGGGATTGACGACATTCTGCAGACGGTTGGAGCGCGCCATGGCGATGCCGATCGGCAGGCCGATGACGATGGACAGCACGGCGCAGACGAAGATCATCGAAATCGTCTTCATCGTGTCCTCCCACATGCCGAACCAGCCGATGGCAAACAGGATGCCGCAACACAGGGCAACAATGGTGGCGCTGCGGCTGGCAAACCAGGCGAGAGCGCCGACAATAAGAATAACGACCGGCCAGGGGGCGCCGATCAAAAGCCTTTCCGCCCAGATGAGGAAGCTCTGCAGGGGGGTGAACAGCCCCTCTATTGCGCTGCCATAGGTTCGGGTGAATGCCCGAAATCCCTCGTCGATGACTTTTTTCAGCGCGCGCAGAGCATCGTCATTCATGGTCGGAAATTTGAAAAGCCATTCCATATCCTGTTCTCCATGACGAAGCGGAGGCGGGGACCCAAATCCTCCGCGCTCCGGGAGTAAGATCGTCAGAGCGCCGCGCGGCCTTCAGGCATGCCGGGCGGGACGCTCTATCCTGTTGAGCCGGCGCAGCCTGCCTCGCAAAATACGCGATGCAGCCCGGCATCGCCTTTGGCGCACGCCGGTTGCCGGGCAGATATGTCGAGGCGGCCTTATAGGGCGGCCTTGACCTTTTCCGCGACGTCAGGGGACACCCAGCCGGTCCACAGCGCCTCGTTTTCTTTCAGGAAATGCTTGGCGCCGTCTTCGCCTGTCGCCTGGTTATCGGTCATCCAGGCAATCAGCTTGTTGACGGTGTCGTTGGTCCAGGCGCGCTTGTTCAGATAATCCATGGCCGGACCGGCGCGGTCGGCAAAGGTTTTGCTGACCAGCGTCTGCACGTCGTCCACCTGCCATGCGTTTGGCTTCGGATCGGCGCAGTCAGCGACAGACGTGCAGCGCTTCCATTCGGCCGCATCGTATTCCGCGCCGAAGCCGAGCTTCACCATCTCATATTTGCCGAGCAGCGAGGTGGGCGCCCAATAATAACCGACCCATGGCTGCTTGGCCTCGTAAGCCTTGGCGATCGAGCCGTCGAGACCTGCGGCGGAGCCGGTGTCGACAAGCGTGAAGCCTGCCTTTTCACCATCGAAAGCCTTGAAGAGCTGGGCGGTGACGACCGTGCCGCCCCAGCCCTGCGGACCGTTGAAGACGGCGCCCTTCGCCTTGTCTTCGGGCGAGGGGAAAAGCTCGGGATGTTTAAAGAGGTCCGGAATGGTCTTGAGATCGGGATTGGCGTCGGCGACATATTTCGGAATCCACCAGCCCTGGACGGCGCCGTCCGAGAGGATCTTGGCGGCGGCGACGACCTTGCCGCCTTCCAGCCCCTGCTTGACGATTTCCGGCTGCAGGCTGACCCAGGCTTCGGGTGCGATGTCCGGCTGGCCTTTTTCGGCCATGGACGTCAATGTCGGTACGGTATCGCCGGTGACGATTTCGGCGGAGCAGCCATAGCCTTTTTCAAGAATGAGCTTGTCGAGATTGGCGGCGACTTCGGCGGATTGCCAGTTCATGCTGGCGATGGTGACGTTTCCACAGTCGGCGGCAAAGGCGGCACCGCCTGAAAAGGCGAAGCCGGCGGAAAGAATAGTGGCACCCAAAAGTATTTTCATTTTTGTTCCCTCTGGTCGCGGTGTGGCGGAGACCCGGGCGCGGACGGCACCGCGACCGTCAGCGTTCGTATTGAGGCTTAATAATTCCTTTGTTGTCGTTCCGTTTGCGGCAATTTCTGGCGTATTGAGGATGGCAATCGTCAATCAATCTTCACGTCTGGCGGAGACATCGGTGAAAAATGCCGCTTGCGGATGTCGTTTTCGCGTGACGCTGCTGCGCGTCCAAGCAAATATTTCACGCCACTGGAACTTTTCCGAAATCTGAAAAAGCCTGGAACAATAAACGGAAGTTTTTGTTTTCTTGGACATTTATTCCGTTCTGTATTACGGGAAATTTCGTCTCTGTTTTTGTGGTGATATTGAATGACCAATCTTCGTGCTGCCCCGATATGGCCAATCGGTGGTGGTGAAACGGGTGAGCTTGTGCGTGGTTTCGACTGGTCGAAGACATCGCTCGGTCCGATTGGCGGCTGGCCGCAAAATCTGAGGCAGAAGGCCAATTCCGTCGTCAATTCCCCCATTCCGCAGGTGCTGATGTGGGGTGGCGATCATGTGATGATCTATAATGACGGCTATGCGGAGATAGCTGGCAACTACCACCCGCGGGCGCTTGGTGGAACGGTGCCGGGTATCTGGCCGGAAATATGGGACTGGAACAGCCGCATTCTGGAAGCCGGCTTTCGCGGCGAGGTCATGTCCTATCGTGACCAGCCGATGACGCTGATGCGGCACGGCCAGCCGGAAGAGGTGATCTTCGACCTGTTCTACACGCCGATCTATAACGAAGGCGGCACGGTGGACGGTGTTTTATGCACCGTGCTCGAAAATACCGACAAGGTGAAGGCGCTCGAGGCACTGGAGCAGAGCCGCGAGGAACTAAGCCGGCTCACCAATGCCCTGCCTATTCTGGTCGGATATGTCGATCGTGACTACGTCTATAAGTTCGCCAATGACGGTTATCTGGAATGGTTCGGCCGCCGCGCCGAGGAGGTTATCGGCCGCAGCGCTCCCGAAATCGTCGGTGAGGCGTTTTTCGAGGCCCGCAGGGCTTATCTCGATCGTGCCCTCAGCGGCGAGAAGATCGTTTCGGATACCGTGATCAACAGACCGGACGGCACCACGCGTGCGGCCGAAATCCGCTATGTTCCTCGTTATATCGCCGATGGCTCCATCGATGGCATCTATGTGCTGATCATCGATATCGAGGAACGGAAGCGTTCGGAGCGGGAAATCCTGCTCAGCAACAGTCGCTTCCGCGCCGCGGTGGAAGCCGTCCACGGCGTGTTGTGGACCAACAGCGCCGAGGGCAGGATGCTCGGCGAGCAGCCTGCATGGGCCGCGTTAACGGGCCAGACTCCGCAAGAATATCAGGGTTTTGGCTGGGCGGATGCCGTCCATCCTGAGGACAGGCAGGGGTCTGTCGACAGCTGGAACAAAGCGGTTGCGGAAAAGTCGACCTATATCTGGGAACATCGTGTGCGCCGCCATGACGGCATCTACCGCACATTTGCGATCCGTGGCGTTCCGATTTTCGACACGACCGGCACCATTGCCGAATGGGTCGGCGTCCACACGGATGTCACCGAACAGCGGCAGGCCGAAAATACGCTGAAGGAGCATGCCAGCAATCTGGAACGCGAAATTCGCCACCGGATCAGGGCGGAAGAGCAGCTTCGCCAGCTTAACGAAGGGCTGGAAGCGCGTGTCGAGACGGAAATGGCCGAGCGTCACCAGACCGAAAGGGCGTTGCAGCAGGCGCAGAAAATGGAATCCATCGGCCAGCTGACCGGCGGCGTGGCGCATGATTTCAACAATCTGCTTCAGGTGATCGCGGGCAATCTGCAATTGCTGTCAAAGGACGTGAGTGGCAATGAGCGCGCCGAACGGCGGCTGGAAAATGCACTTGCCGGCGTCCATCGCGGTGCAAAGCTTGCAAGCCAGCTTCTGGCTTTCGGCCGGCGTCAGGCGCTGGAACCGCGTGTCATCAACATTGCCCGTTTTGTGACGGGCATGGACGATCTGTTGCGACGCTCGCTCGGCGAGGCGATCGAGGTGGAGGTCATCACCTCCGGCGGCCTGTGGAACACCTATGCCGACCCCAACCAGGTGGAGAATGCTCTCCTCAATCTCGCGATCAATGCGCGAGACGCCATGGAGGGGCAGGGCAAGCTGACGATCGAGGTCGGTAATGTGGTTCTGGATCGCGATTATGCCCGCAAACATTCGGAGGTTTCAGCGGGGCAATATGTCATGCTCGCCGTTACAGATACCGGATCGGGCATGTCGCCGGAGATTCTGGAGAAGGTTTTCGAGCCGTTCTTTTCGACCAAGCCGGAGGGCAAGGGCACAGGCCTCGGTCTTTCGATGGTCTATGGTTTCGCAAAACAGTCGAGCGGCCACGTCAACATCTATAGCGAGCTCGGGCAGGGCACGACGGTGAAGATGTATTTGCCGCGCTCCGCCGCCGACGAGGACAGGGAAGTGGTGATGCCGGCCGGTCCCATCGAAGGTGGAACCGAGACGATCCTGGTGGTGGAGGATGACGAGGAGGTGCGCGGCACCGTTGTCGAGACGCTTGGTGATCTCGGTTACCGGGTGCTGACCGCCCGCGATGCGCAGGCCGGTTTGACCGTGGTCGAAAGCGGCATGCCGATCGATGTCATCTTCACCGATGTGGTGATGCCGGGACCTTTGAAAAGCCGGGAAATGGCACGTCGCGCGCAGGAACGGCTGCCCGGCCTCGCCGTGCTCTTCACATCGGGTTACACCGAAAACTCCATCGTGCATGGCGGCAAACTGGATGCCGGGGTTGAGCTTCTCTCCAAGCCCTATACGCGTGAAGCGCTGGCGCGGCGCATCCGCCACGTCATCGCCAATCGCAAGCAGGTTTCTCTGGCCAAGACGAGGCCGGCATCGGCATCGAATACGTCAAAAATCACCGAAACCGCCAAGGTCGGACATGAAGACAGACCGGTTCGCGTGCTTCTGGTCGAGGATGATGCGCTGATCCGGATGAGTTCGACGGAGATGCTTTCGGATAGCGGCTACACCGTGGTCGAGGCCGGCAATGCAGCTCAGGCGCTGAAGGCGATCGAGGCTGACCATATCGATGTTCTCGTCACCGATATCGGCCTGCCCGACATGCGGGGCGGGGAACTGGCGGTGGAGGCTCTGCGCCGCAAGCCGGGGCTTGCCGTCGTTTTTGCGACGGGGGACAGCCATCTGCCGGAGGGAGCACCGGAAAGTGCGGTTCTCCTGACCAAGCCCTATGACGAACAGCAGATCATCTCGGCCGTTGAAATGGCCTGCAGGGCAAAGACGGTGGCGGGAGAATAGGTCGCCCGCCATCCTGTTTTAATAACCACGCGCCATATCGACAGTCTCGGGCAAAGTGCCGGTCTCGCGCCATGTGCGGACATTGCCGGCGACGATCCGGGCCGAACTCTCGCGGCTTGTCGGCGCGGAAATATGCGGCAGGACGGTAACTTTGGGATGCTGCCAGAAGGCGGAAGAGGCGGGCAAGGGCTCCTGTTCGAAGACATCGAGAACGGCGTGCGAAAGCCGGCCGGAATCAAGCGCCGCGATCAGGTCGTCGGCGACGATGACCGCGCCGCGGGCGAAATTGATGAGTGCCGCTCCCTGTTTCATTGCGGCGAGACGGCCGGCATCAAGAAGACCGCGCGTGGCATCGGTAAGGGGTACGAGGCAGACAAGAATGTCGCTCTTTTCCAGCAATGCCTGCAGCCCGTCGTCGCCGGTCAGCGTTTCCACGCCTTCGATGGCCTTGGCCGAACGGCTCCAGCCGGCGACGTTGAAACCGGCATGGATAAGGCGCTCCGCCGCAGCCGTGCCGAGGGCTCCGAGGCCGAGGAGACCGACGGTCATCTCGCCGGGGTGGCGGTAGTTGAGCTCCTGCCAGAGCGCCTTTTTTTGGTTTTCGCGATAGGCGGGCATGTCGCGCTGCAGGTAATAGGTCCATGCCAGCACGGCTTCGGCCATGACGCGGGAAAGCTCGGGGTCCTTCAGCCGAACGATGGGGGGAGCCTTGTCGCCCAGCTCCAGCACCAGCCGCTCGACACCCGCCCACAGGCTGTGGATCCATTTGAGACCCGGAAGAGCGGCGATATCGGCCGGATCTGGATTGGCGACGATGGCGAAATCCACTGCCCGTCGCTGCTCGTCCGTCAATTCGGAAAAGGAGAGGATTTCCTCCTGCGGCATGGCGGCGCGCAGCGCCTGTTTCCAGACGGCTTCCGTTTCCGCATTCATCCGTGAAACAAAGGCGATGGGTGATGGCATGGGACTGATCCTGCTTGCGATTTTAGCTTTAAGCCATCAATGCGCAATTTCAGGGGTCAATGCCAGAGGCCTGTCGTTTTAATCTTCGGCAGAATAAAACGGCCCGGTTTTCACCGGGCCGTTTCATCATTACGCGTCTTCCTTTACCGGCGGCTTCGCATCGCCGTAATAGGCCGAGAATTTCTCGTGGTAGTGTTCCGAACCGCCGGGGCCGGCATAACGCTGCAATTCCGTCATGTCGGTCTTATTCAGCACGATGCCGAGCGTCTTGTTGGCGATCTGCGGTTCGTTGGCCATCAGGTTCTGCACCATCTGGATCGGCGTCTTGCCCCATTCGGTGACGAAGACGAAACCGTCCACCTGCGGCGCAAAGGCCTTGGCGTCGATGACAGGAACCACGGGGGCAAGGTCGACGATGATGTAGTCGCAGGCCTCGCGGGCTGAGTCGATGAATTTGCGCATGCCGGAAGAAGACAGCAACTCGCTGGAATGGGCGAACTGGTTGCTGGTGGAAACCGGCAGGATGCCCATTTTCGTGCGCGTATCCACCTTCACCGCCTGCGTCCACGGAACTTCATCGAGCACCACTTCGACGAGGCCGGCGGATTGCCGTGTCGTCAGCATGCGGCTGAGGCCGGGATTGCGGATATCGGCATCCACCACCAGCGTGCGCTTGCCGGTGGAGGCGATCAGCCCGGCGAGATTGAGCGCCACGACCGACTTGCCTTCGTTCGGCAGGCAGGAAATGACGCCGATGACCCGGCACTGGCGTTCCTGAATGACGACATCTGCCGTCAGTTTCACGTTGCGAAGCGTTTCCGCAAAGCTGGAGCGCGGGCTGTCCACGGCCAGGCGCAGCATTTTCTGGAACGAGACCTGCCCGCTTTCATCAAGCGTCGCATTCTCGCCGCCGGGGGTGGCGGCGCTGTTGCCTGCTTTGGCGTTTTCCACACCCCTTTCGCCGATGAAGGGCAGATAGCCCAGAAAACGCATGCGCAGATTGTCACGCACATCGTTGCCGGTGTGGAAGAAACGATCCCGGAATTCCAGAAGTGCGGCGATACCGCCACCCAGCATCAGGCCGAGAATGACCGAAAGTGCCATGGTCATGGTCTTTTTCGGGCTGGAAGGCGAGGTCGGCAGGCCGGCTTCGGAAATGATGCGGGCCTTGGCGATCGGCAATGACTGTTTCTGCGAGGCTTCCTCAAAGCGGCCGAGATAGGACTGGTAGAGGGTGCGTAGCGCCGTTGCCCGCTGCTCGAGCTCACGCAGCTTCACCATGGTGATGTTGGCTTCGGAATTGCGGCCAGCCACCTTGTCGATATTGTCGCGCAGCGACTGTACGCGGGAATTGGCGACGTCATATTCGTTCTTGAAGCTGCCGGTCAGCTGCTGCAATTCCTGGAAGATCTGCTGTGATACTTCCTTCTTCTCGGCATCGAGCGCGGCTGCCTGCGGATGGTCGGCGCCGAATTGCTGGACGATGCCGCGCTGCCGGTCGGAGATGGTGATGTAGCGCTTTCGCAGGTCCTGAATGACCGAATTGTCGGTATCGCGGGCCGAGACAACGGCGTTATCGACAGCCGTTTCCGGTCCACGGTCGATGATCGATTTATACTGGTTGTAACGGGCAGATGCCGTGGCGGCATCCGCCTGCGCGGCGATCAGCTGGCCATTGAGATCGGCAAGCTGGCTTTCCGACATCAGTTCGCCGCGTGAGGATACGATATTGTTGTCGGACCGGAATTTCTGGACCGCAAGTTCCGCTGCCTGGGCGCGCTGGTTCAGGTCCGTCATGCGTTCCTGCAACCATACCGAAGCGCGCTCGCTGGCGTCGAAATTGGCATTCAGTTGTTCGGTTAGGTAGGCCTGCGCATAGGTCTTGGCAATCTGCGCGGCAAGCTGGCGGTCGGTCGAGCGGGTCGAGATGGCGATGACCGAGCTGCGGCCGACACGTTCCACCGTCAGCGACTGCTGCAGCACGGCGGCGGCCTTTTCGCGGCGCCCGGCGCGGATTGCGGCTTCGGAGACCGGCGGATCGCCCGGCAGGACGAGATCGAGAATGCCGCGCACGGAGGACTTGACGAGTTCGACCGGCGACATCGGCGGATTGACGATGGTGTCGTTCTCGTAAAGCCTTGCCTTGTCGACCACGGTCAGGGCCATTTCCTTGGATTTTAAAATTTCCACGGCGCTGGCGATGCGGTTGTCGACGATCTGCGCGGCGGGAACCGGCGATTCCTCTTCCGCATAACGGGAAAGGCTTTCATCCAGGAGCACCTGCGTCATCGCGGTGTAAACGGGGGTCGCAAGCACCAGATAAAGGCCGGCCAGAACCACGGCGGCAATGACGGAGGCGGCAATGACATTGGCACGACGCACCACGGCGGCCCACAGGCGGTCGAGGTCGATGAACGTGTCGGAATCCTTGCCGGACTCCGGAAAACCGATATTGGATTTAAAGGTCTTGTGGTGCATGGACCTACCTTGTGAATTAAAAATGGTACGCGGGAAGCCGAGCCTTGGCTCGCCTTCCCGCCCCCCGTTATTGGTGCGCCGGCCGCCTCCCCGGCGGCGCGATTAAAGTCAGGCCGCCTGGACGCGGCTTTCGTGGTTTGCCACCAGTTCCTTCACGGAAGCGAGAACCTGGGCTTCCATGTCCGCGCGCATCAGCGAGAAGGCGACGTTGGCGGCGATGAAGCCCTGCTTGCTGCCGCAGTCGAAGGTGCGGCCGCTATATTTCTGCGCATGGAAAGACTGCTTTTCGGCAAGCCGCTTCATACCGTCGGTCAGCTGGATTTCATTGCCCGCGCCGCGTTCCTGCCTGGCGAGAATATCAAAGATTTCCGGCTGCAGGATGTAACGGCCATTCAGGTAATAATTCGAAGGCGCCTTGGATGGTTCCGGCTTTTCGACCATTTCAGTGACGGCGAAGCCATGATTGACCTTCTGGCCGACGCCGACGACGCCATAGGACGAGACTTCTTCCGGCAGGCATTCCTCGACGCCGAGAATATTGCCGCCGACTTCATCGTAAAGTTCCATCAGCCCGGCAATGCAGCCGCGTGCGCCATAGGAAACCATATCAGGCAGCAGCAGGGCGAAAGGCTCCTTGCCCACCAGTTCGCGCGCACACCAGACGGCGTGGCCGAGACCGAGCGGCACCTGCTGGCGCGTATAGCTCACCGTGCCAGCAACCGGCAGCATCTTTTCAAGCTGCAATACCTGCACGGTCTTGCCGGAGCGGGTGAGCGTGTTGATGAGTTCCGGCGCGCTGTCGAAATAGTCTTCGATGGCGGTCTTGTTGCGGCTCGTCACGAAAATAATGTGTTCGATGCCGGCCTGCATGGCCTCGTCAACGGCATATTGCACGACCGGACGATCCACGATCGTCAGCATTTCCTTCGGCATCGCCTTGGTGGCGGGCAAAAACCGTGTGCCGTTGCCAGCTACGGGAATGACGGCTTTTCTGACAGTTTTGTTCAGGTCCATCGCGTTCTCCTTCATCAAGGTTTGATCTGTCCCCAGTCCCCGCGCAGATTTCGTCCACGCGTCAATTTCACGAAATCTGTCTTTTCACCCCTGTATTCGCCGCGGGCGCAAACATCGCGTCCCGCAGCCTCCTCAGCCGCACTGCAATCGGCATTCGCAAATGCCCCAGTACGGCAGGATCCCTTATCGTGGTCTTCAAGGCGCCCAGTACCGAGCGGCTCTTGATGTTTTCCACCAATGTCAAAAAATTATGCGCCAGCCGCAGGCTGCGGGCTCTCGCCTGCTGCGCATCCATGGCGGCGGGCAGCAAAGTGTAATGGCTGAGGAATTCCCGATCTGCCCGCATCATCGCTTCGACGTGATGAAGTTCGAGCACGCGCGAAATCGAGCCTTCGCGGATATTGTAGACATAACCCGGCTTCGGTTCGATGACGCAGAGACCGCCGGCGGCGAGCGCCGAGGCGAGCAGGATATAATCCTCGCCGATGCGGATATCCTCGCGGAAACGCAGTCCCTCGCTATTGAGGAAATCGCGCCGGAACATCGGTTTCATATAGCCGAAATTGAAGGTGGCGCGGAAAAGAATGTTGGAGGAAATGAAGTCCTCAAGCGTGAGAACCGGCCGTTCCTCCAGAAATTCTTCCGGAAACATCGTCTCCATGGGCCTGCCGTCGGTATAGACGACATCGAGATTATCGACCGCAATCGCCGCATTAGCAGCTTCCGCCCGGCACATCATGCAGGCGGAACGCTCCGGGCGAATGACATCGTCGGAATCGAGCACGGCGATCCAGCGCCCGGTTGCGGCTTCGATGCCGGCATTGCGCGCCCCGCCCGGACCGAGGTTTTCGGCAAGAGCAAGCAGGCGGACGCGCGGATCGATGATGGCGATACCTTCCACGAGCGCAATGGTGTCATCGGCGGAACGGTCATCGACGACGATAACCTCCAGCGTCACACCCTGCTGGTCGAGTGCGCTTTGAATCGCGGCTTCAATCGTATCGGCGGCATTATAGGCGGCGATGACGAAGCTGATATCGGGCGGCGAGGCAAGGTTTTCCATCAGGTCGCCTCCACCGCGCCATACTGGCGGATTTCACGCACGCCGAAAGCGCCGCTCATCGAGCCCATATGCAGTGCGCCACGCAGCGCATAACGGTTGCGGCGCACGGCGTTGAAACCGTTCAAGGCGGCGAAGACGGCGCAATAAAGCACTTTCGAACCTGCCTTCAGCACCTGCACCGCGCGGCGTATACCGGGTTTCCTGTCCGCCAGCACGCGGCCATGGGTCTGGCCGGAGCGGAAGCGGCGTTTGGCAAGCCACATGAAGCTTGCGCGGTTTTCCGGCACCGGTTCGGACAGCATGGCATCTTCCGCAAAGACGATGCGGCCGCCGGCGGCGTGAAGATGCGAAAAGAAATGAGTGTCTTCGCCGCCGCTCTGGCCAAGCGCCAGCGCGAAGCGCCGGCCCTTTACCGAGGGCGCATCCATCTTGAGCAATGTGTTGCAGGTATAGCCGGTAATGATCTCGCCATTGACCCAGACGGGAACGGTCGAGTGGAAATCGCCGCGTTTCATCCAGCCCGGCGCGTTTTCGCGATAGACGGCCGTCACCGGGCCGAGAACGGTTTCCGCACCGGTCTCGTCGGCCTTTTCCAGAAGGGCGGAGAGCCAGTGCGACGGGGCGGTCTCGTCATCATCGATGAAGGCCAGATAATCCGCCTTGCATTCTGACAGGCAGGCATTGCGGGCAATCGAAATATTCGATTTCGGGCAATGCACATAGGTAATCTCGAAGGGCGCGGTGTCGCGCAGGCGATCGACGCTCGCCCTGGCGCTTGGCTCCTCGTCATTATCCGCGACAATCAGCCGAACTTTCACGCCTTCCGGTACGTCGAGCTCGAAGAGTGACAGAAGTGTGGCGACAAGCGCCGGGCGTCTGTAGGTGCAGATGCCGATATCGACGGTTTTCGAATCATCTGGGCGGGTGACGGTGTTGTCGGTCATGAGACAGCCTTTCTTCCCCGGAATTTCAGGAGTTCCAGCCAGAAGCCGGTGGACCAGGCCAGATGCATCACCATTGCCGAAAAGGCGGCGAGCGGGCCGTATGGGTTTTTCTGACCTATTGCCATCCACAAGCCATAACCCACACATGCGGCGATCCAGAGGCCAAGCGGAATAAGTGCCGCCCAATGCACAAGCGACAGCAATGCGAAGATGAAGACCGGCAGGACGGCGAGCGGAATCATCTGGCGGATTTTCGGGATGGAGCGATGTTTCAACAGGTTCTTCGCCCGGCCGCGGCCATAGGCGAGATATTGCCGGAACAACGGCATGACGCTCGCGCGCGGATAATAGGTCATGCGGGTCTTGTCGGTCATCCAGATGCGGAAACCGGATTTGCGCAGGCGGAAATCCAGTTCGGCATCCTCATTATGGCTGAAGCTCTCATCATAACCGCCGACCGCGTCGAAAGCGGCGATCCGCATCAGCGCGTGATGGCCATGGTCGATCCAATGGCCTTTGGCACCTTCGCGGTGCTTGGAGCCGCCATTGCCGAGCTTGGAATTCTGGGCGATGGCCGTCGCCTTCTGAAACAGGCCGTGGCCGACCGTATCCATGGCGACGACGACGGAATCCGCGCCGGTGCGCTCCGCATCCTCGATCAGCCGCTGGCAATAATCATCGGGATAATCGCCATGGGCGTCGATGCGGATGAGATAGTCGAAATCCTCGCCGAAGGTGGCGACGGCAAGGTTGATTCCGGCGCTCTGGATGCGCTTCGGATTGGCGAGAAGCGTCACGCGGTCATCCGCCGTCGCAAAGGCGGAAACGATATCGCGGGTTCCATCCGTGCTGCCGCCATCGGCAACCACGATGCGGAAAAGACGCCCCTGCATCGCACCGGTGAATTTGACAAGCAGCCCCTCGATCGTCTTCGCCTCATTGAGGCAGGGAATGACGATCAGCGTTCTTATGCCGGAATGACCAAGACCTTCCATGATTTGCCCCCTACGCACTACACGGGTGAAAACTGCGCTTCGCGGGCATGGCCGGAAGCGGATTTGGCGAGAGAGGACAATTGCTGGACCAGCAGACGGCAATCGTCGCGGTCGGTCAGCCATTGTTTCCTGTCGAGTGTTGAGAGGGTGTTGAAGGCATCCGCATAGGTTTGCGGGCTCATCTGGTTAAACAGCGCGGCGAGATCGTCAGCGCCGGCATGGTGCAGGACGAAGCCGATATCGCGCTTTTCGATGAAGCGGGCGGTTTCCGTGCCGGCAAGCGCAATCGGCAGAGTGCCATAAAGGCAGCCTTCGTAAAGCCGGTTGGGCAGCAGCCAGCTGGAATTCTGGCCTTCCTCGAAAAAGTCTATCGCCCAGGTGAACTGCACCTCGTTATAGATGGCGGCAAGGTCCTCGGGGTTCTTGTAAGGCCCATGGAAATGCACATGCGGGGCGGTAGCCACGAAGCCGTCGAAATCGGCAAATTCCGAATAGGCCGGCCGGCCGCGCAGGATGATTTCGACCTTGCCCTCCATTCGACGGGCAAATTCGGCGAGGATTTCCAGCGACTTGCGGCAGCGAAGCGCGCCGAACCAGCCGATTTTCCAAGGCTCGCCGGGGGCGGGAGCGCGTGGCTGCGGTGTGGCGGCAACAGTGGCGTCGAGCGCCAGCACCTTGTTTTCCTGTAGCAGGACGGGAAGATCGAGGCCCGACACGGGCTTGAAATAGTGCTCCACAAAGGCCGGAGAGCTGGTGATCAGCAGCTTTGCGTCGCGGGCGAAATAACGCTGCGCGGCATTCAGCATCTGTCCGGGCTTGCCCGGGTTGAGAAGCAGGCGGTGAATGTCGAGACATTCATAAACCAGCGCCGGCTGCCCGGCATAGATCGACATGGCCCGCTTTGCCAGAGCCAGCATTTCCAGGTTTCTGGCAAGAATGACGTCAGGGGCGGGGATGCCGCTTAATGTCTTGCCGAGCGAAAGGTTGGCTTTCGCCACCGCGGCCATGCGCTGCAGAAACTGCCCGTCAGCGGTTTCCCCGAGCACGACCGGCACGACGCCTTCGATCTCCGCCAGTCGGTTCTGTCCGCGCCGGAAGCCCGCCAGCGTCACCCGCGCCCCGCCCGCAAGCAGGGTCAGCACCCGCCGACGAATGGCGGGGTCCGACAGATCATGCGCGAGATATAGAACATGGGTCATGCAAGGGTCCGGTTGGTTCATGCGTCAGAGACGCCGCGGATGACGGTTTGGTTCAAAAAAATCAGTTGAGGGCGCAGGCGATGGATTCCGGGAACTGACATTTGTCGCCGAGCGCAGTGAAGGCAAACCGGTCAACGATCATTTGCGATGGTCCTGCATAAGAAAACCGGCCCATCCAGTCTTTCAGCGTGTCGGTGCCCCACAGGCTGAAGAAGATCTTCTGGGCATTCTGGGGAATTTTCGTTTCGTCCGTCACTTCATGGACGAGCTTGCCGTTGACGTAGTAACGCAGGCGCTGCGGTTCCCAGACAAAGGCGTAATCGTTGAAGCCGGCATCGGCGCCGCCTTCCACCGGCACCAGCTTCTCATTGCCGCCCTTGGCGGAAATATACTGGTTGAGCTGCACCTGGCCCGTATTCCTGCCCAGAACCTCGAAGTCGATTTCATCGTGCGGTTTCTTGTCGGTTGGGCCGATATAGGTGAAGAAGGCGGAGTTCAGGCCGGAACCGGTGGCGGCCTTCATACGCGCTTCATAGGTGCCGTAACGATAACGCCCTTTGGTCTGGATTTCGCCGCAGGCGAATTTGCGGTCGCCGGCCTTGGCGTCTTCAAAACCGAGCGTCAGCTGGCCGTTTTCCACCGTCGCCAGTTTCTTCGACCAGGTGCAGTTCTGATGCGCACCATTGTTCCAGCCGTCGGAAACGTACCAGAAGCTTCTGTCCATGGAATCGAAGTTCTCGATGAAGGATGCGCCATTGCCTTCCTGCGCCTGGCCGGGCGTTGCAAAGGGGGTGACCAGAAGGGCCGCGGCGAGAAGAATGCGTGTCTGAACGCGGGTGACAAATGTTGTCATTGGTTCACCTCTGTCGTTGCGAATAAAGTGTTTCGGATGTGGGCGGACCGATCATGGAGGCCCGTTTGGTCGCAAAATCGGCCTTCGTCTTGCCTTTGCCGTTTCGGCTTCCGGTCAGCACGGCATAGACGGCCGGCAGGTATTTGCGGGTTTGGGCATTGCTGACCACCAGAATGACGAAGGCGGAGAGCGTCGCGCTGATATAGAAGGCGGGGTAGAAATCCGGCCCGCCCTTGTTCCACACCATCCACATGATCACGAGCAGCGGATAATGGGCGCAGAATATCCAGAAGCTCAGGCTTCCGGTTTCCGCAAGCCGCCGGCCAAGCCTGCTACGGATCAAAAGCGCGGACGATGCCCAGAAACCGAGCGCGCCGAAGACTGCGAGGAGATTGCGCGACATGTTGAGCCAGAAGGTGAATTCCGGCCCGGTGAAATAGAGGCCTGTCGCCAGCATGGCCGAGGCGGCAAAGGTCAGCGCCATGATCGGCAGGGCGTAAGGATCGAGCGCCTTGACGTCGACGCGGTGGAGCGCGAGCGCAATGCCGAGCGAGAAGCTGAAAAGGATGGATTTCTTCTGGACGATGAAGATCGTCAGGTCGGGCAGGGCTGTGATGAGCAGCAGGATGGCGAGCGTCGGCAGGGCAAAACGGCGCATCAGAAAGGCGAGCACCGGCGACAGCAGGATGCAGACGAAGAGGTCGCGCAGGAAATAAAGCGGCACATTCACCGGCAGCTCTTCGAGCGCCGTACCATGGCTGATGATCTCACGCGGGCTGGCGTTCCACAGATCGGGGAAATAGCCTACACCGACATCAAAGAGCTGGATGAGCAACACGGCGGCAAACAGCGCACCATTCCAGAGAAGGAAGGGCAGCAGCACGGTTTTCGACTTGGAACGGATCGTCGCCGGATAATCGAAACCGCTCATGCCGCGTCGAAACAGCAGATAGCCGGAAATGGCGCTGAGACAGGGCACGCCGATGCGAAACAGCGCATCGCCCAGAAAAACCCGCAGCCAGTCGAAGAAGCCGTAAAGGCCGAGAAAAGGGCTGGTTTCGGCATCGTGCGGCACATGGACGAACACGATTCCAGATATCAGCAATATGCGCATCAAATTGATACGGGAGGATAGGTTCTGATCGACAGTCACATCAGTCACCCCTATTGGGCGGCGTCCACCCACGCCGCGTTGCAACCAGAGCGAACTTAAGCCCGCACTCGCAAGTCTGGTTTCGACTTAAGGGTAAAATGTGGCGACGCGGGAAAAACGCAAGCTTAGATATTGCGGGTAATTGTCTGGCGTTTCGCCATATGCTGCTGAGACGGAAAATTAAATAATTGAAATTATTCAATTTTATTCAGGATTGGCGATGATTAAAAATAGCTGAACTGTGTGAAATTGTCATTTGTCGTGATGCTGCATCGCAAAAATCAGACCCTGGCGCCCCGCGTCGGCGCGTGAACCCACGGTGAAACAGGTTGGTTCACGGCCGAAATGAGGCGCAGTTATTCTAACCTTGGGTTGCGCTTTCGCGTGTTCGCCGCGATTTGACCATTCCGAGGATTTTTTTCAGCAATGCGCGTTCGGTGAGCAGGATGAGCCCCGTATAGATGATGCCGCCGACGGCTGCCCCGATGAGGACCTGAAGTGTCGCATTGGGAATGCGGTCTGCAAGGATGTGAAGTAGGTAACGCACGGAAACGGCCATCACCAATGCTGCAATCATTGGCCTGCTGCTGATGTAGAGACCGCTGAAAAAGGGCGTGTCGCTTGCCTTGAACACGGCCCAGGAATAGGCCACGAGAGTGACCGCATTGACGATGCAAAGCCATATCATCGCATCGATCAGGGTGCCGTAAACAGCGGCAGCCCAGACCGCGACCGTGGTGACGATGGCGCGGATCGTGGCCGACCAGAACAGCACGCGCCCGTAACCCGCACCCTTCAGATAGGGGATGAAGGTGCTGCATGGCGTCAGAATGGCCTTTGACAGGGCCAGAAGTCCGAGAACCGGCCAGGCATAGGCCCAATTCTGGCCGAAGATGACAAGCATGGCCGGCTCGGCCACGGCCCAGAGGCCAAACATCATCGGCGCAAGCAGCACGGTGAGCACCTGTGTGCTGAACATCAGCGCGTCACGCCGGCGCTGCGGATCGTCCATCATGCGGCTGAAGGCCGGAAACAGGACGCCCATGACGGCTGACAGCACGACCTGATTGGGAATGCTGGCAAAGCGGTTGGAGGCGGAATAGGCGCCGGCATCCGCCAGACCCAGGTGTCGGGCAATGACCACCATCGGTGACTGGAAGGTAACGAAATTGGCGATTTCCGAGCCCATCAGCCCCGAACTGAAGCCGAGAAGCGGCACCAGCCGGCGCGGTTTCATGACGAAACGCGGGCAATAACGGGAAACGGCATAAAGCCCGACAAGACGGATGAGGGCTGCGGCGAAAAGCTGGATGATGAGCGCCCAGACGCCGAAGCCGAGAAGGGCGAGAGCGACGGCGACGACCGCCGCGATGCTTTCCGACGCCATGCTCCACACCGCGTCCTGGCTGAAGTTCATGCGCCGGGCGAGCAGCGAATAGGCGACATCGCCTGCGAGCTGCAGCGGAATGAGGAAGGCCATGATGCGCAGCAGATAGGCACTCTCCACCGCACCCAGCAGCCCGCCGAAAAATTCCGCCCAGATGTAGAGAACGGCGGCCATGGTGCAGGAGATCGCCAGATTGGCCCAGAAGACGGTATGGATCGTATCCATATCCTCTTCCTTTTCGACGATCAGGGCAGAGGTCAGCCCCGCGCCGGCGATCATGGTCAGAAACTGTACAACCGTTAGTCCTACCGCGACCACCCCGAATTCCTCCGGGGAAAGCAGTCGAGCGAGAATCGGGACGGTGACAAATTTAAGCCCGAATGTGCCTGTTTTAGACAGGACGCTCCAACCGACATTCGTGGTGATGGTCTTTACATTTGGAGCTGGGGGCATACAAGCATCCTGTTTCTGGAGGCCGGCGGGAGGATTGCCGGTTGGGAGTTGCCGATACCATCGGGGCCGTTTTTAGGATCGGGCCCGACACTTCTTGATCAACGCAAGGGGCGAAACAATGGCAAGATTTACTGTCGTCATTCCCTATTACCAAAAGCAGCACGGGATTCTGGGACGTGCGCTCGCATCGGTTTTTGCGCAGACTTACCAGGAGTTCGATCTTGTCATCGTCGATGACGAATCGCCCTACCCGATAGACAAGGAACTTGCGGAACTTTCGCAAGAACAGAAAGACCGAATTATTGTCATCAAACAGGCCAATGGCGGTCCGGGCGGTGCGCGCAATACCGGTCTCGACCATGTTCCTGACGGCAGCGACTACGTGGCATTTCTGGATTCGGACGACATCTGGACGCCGGATCATCTCCAGAACGCCGCCTCCGCTCTCACGACATTCGGCGGTGAGTGCTACTGGGCATCCATGCAGGCAAGTGACGAATTTTATTATCATTTCGCCATTTCCGCGCTGGAGAAGAATGAGGGTGCGGCAAGGCTTTCGGAGCGGCCTCTGCTGATTGAGCTGCCGGATCTGGCAAGCGTGATGCTGCGCAACTGGAGCTTCCTGCATCTCTCCTGCATGGTGATCGGCCGTCCTCTTTTTGAAAAGATTCGCTTCGACCCGGCGCTGCGTCTGGCGGCTGAAGACGTCCTGTTTTTCTGTGATTGTATCCTTGCATCGAAGCGAACGCTTCTGTGTGACGATGCCGGCGCGATGCGCGGCATGGGGGTCAATATCTTCCACAGCATCGACAATACCTCGCCGGAATTCCTGCGCCAGCAGTTCAATACCTGGGTGGCGCTCGATACGCTGGAGGGCCGTTTTTCGCGGCGGCCAGCCGATGTCGCCTCCATTGCTTCTTATAAAAACACGGCGCGAAAACAGGCGCTGTGGAGCCAGGCGGGCAATCTGAAACGGCGCAAGGCGCCCGAATTCGGGCTGCTCCTGAAGTGGGCGATGCGCGATCCGGCACTTCTGCGCGCCGCTTTCGAGCTAGGTGCTGGAAAAATAGTCCGCTCCAGATGAGCGAATTCTCGCCCGCAAGAATTTATATGTTTTTTCACCCAGGAGTGACCTCATGAAACCTTACCACTGGGAATCTCATCACGGAAATTTCGGTGACGATCTCAACCTGTGGCTGTGGGATTTTCTGCTTCCGGGCCTGCGCGATGTGCATGACGATGTCATGCTCGTCGGCGTCGGCACCGTGCTGAATGATGTTCTTTTGCCCGCAAAGCAGCGCAAGCTGGTGATCGGCAGCGGTTATGGTTATGGCGCGGTGCCGGATACCAGCACCGAGTTCTGGGATATTCGCTGCGTGCGCGGCGAAAAAACCGCCGCCAAGCTGGGGCTCGCGCCTGAGAAGGGCATTGTCGACCCGGCTGTCATGGTCACCGAGATGCCTGATTTCAAAGGCCTGCCGAAGCTCTACAAGAAGACCTTCGTTCCGCATTGGGAATCGGCGGAATTCGGCATGTGGGAAACGGTCTGCGAGCCGGCCGGGCTGACCTATCTCGACCCGCGCGGCGAGGCAAAAGCCGTCATCCGGGCCATCGCCCAGTCGGAATTCATCGTGGCCGAATCCATGCATGGCGCAATTCTCGCCGATGCTTTCCGCGTGCCATGGGTGGCGGTCACCACATCCCCCTCGATCAACAGTTTCAAATGGAGCGATTGGGCCGGCAGCGTGGGTGTGGAATATAATCCACGTTACGTGCCCGTTTCCACCCGCGCCGAAGCGGCGAAAAAGGGCTCGCGTTTCTGGGGCATGAGTTTCCCGCCGCCACCGGCCTCTGTTATCGCTGAGACCGGTTCTGTTCCGGCGCATGAAGGCCCGGTGCATGAAGGTGATGTGCTGGTGCGGCCGCAGGAAACCCAATCCCGGTCGTTGCGCAAACTGGCCAAGCAGGTTCTAGCCGCCCCTTCCACGCTTGCACTGTGGCAGGCAAGCCGTGCCGAGCCGCGTCTCAGCCCGGATGGCAGGCTGGAAGAGCGCAAGGAGCGTTTTTCCGCCGTGCTGGAAACGATCAAGCGCGATTATCTTTGAAGGTGGAAGCACCGGCTGCGGCGGGGAATTTTCTGCCGCCTTTTGCCTGAAATGTTAGTTAGCCAGTCACTCTACCGTCATCCTCGGGTCAAGCCCGAGGATGACGGTGGCGTATTTGGCGAAGTTTGCCTCACCCGATACGCGGTACCCTCACGAAACCGGCGTGCCGTCGAGAAGATAGCGCACGTCCCGCACCGGCTGCACCGGTTTGCGGAAACGGGCTGTCTTGTCGGTCCAGAGGCCGTGCGTGATGGCGGGCAGGGCCGGAAGGCGTGTCAGTGCGTGGCTCAGTGCGCCTCCCATTCCCTTCTGCTTTTTCGCATCGAGAAAGTGGCGAAGCTCGAATTTGGCGCGCACATGTTTCTCGTGTTCGCGCAGGATCGCCGTCTCGCTTGCTGAAAGCTTGCAGCCCGCGAGTATCGCCCTGTCCGCCTCATATAATCGGCGAAGATCTTCGGTGCTGTGACGCCCGCTCAGCGAATTGCCACGAACGATCGCGCCATAACCGCAATGGCGGATGACCTTGTAGCGGGCGCCGGCGGCAAGCGCGCGCACGTAAAGCTCGTAGTCTTCGCCAAGCCGCAGGGCCTCGTCATAACGCAGCGCATGTTTGTCGAGAAAGGCGCGGCGTATCACCGGCTTCAGGAAGCCGGTTTCCCCGCGCTCCACGCCGGGTCTGGAAATGTTTCCTTCCACGAACTCTGTGAGTGACAGAAAGCGGGCTTGTGGCTCAAAGCGGGCAGGCTGCATGGAGGATGCGCCTGGAACCGATTGCTGGATGAAGGCGATATTGTCCGCGACGAGGTCCCAGTCGTCATCGGCCAGCATGGCGGCGAAACGGCCTCTGAAAAAGAAATCGTCCGCATCGAGAATGCTGATCAGCGGCGCGGATGAAATGGAGATGGCGTGATTGCGTGCAGCCGAAGGGCCACGATTGATCTCGAACCGCACCACTCTCAAGCGGCCCGTGCCGTCGTCCGCCGCATGGGCCACCTCGCTTGTCGCGTCGGTCGAGCCATCGTCGATCACCACGACCTCCGCGACTTCCGGTTCCACAAGGGCGGAGCGGATGGCGATGTCTATCGTTTCGGATGCATTTTTTGCAGCGATGATGACGCAAATGGGCTGTGAACCGCTCACCATGGAATGTCCTTCTGCTGTGACGAACCGTCAGGATTTGGCCAGCAGAAAGTGTCAGGGGTGTGGATGCAAGTGATTTTTTTGCATCGCAATAAATCACTGTGCGTGAAATGTCACATATCGGTCAGTTTTGCGCCATGCGGCGGGGCGTTATTTGCGGCGTCCGCCGTCGCATTCTCGGCGCTGCGATCACGCGAGAATGTCTCGCGCATCCGGCGCTTCTCCCGGGCAACGAGAACCAGAATTGCAATAAAATAACCCACTTGCAGAATGACGGCGCAGATAAGGGTCTGGATAAATGCCGTATAGAGCGACCCGTGAATGAAATATGTGGCAACCGCAAAGATGAGCAATGCACCGATCATGCTGAAAAAAACACGAGGTGCATACATGGTGCTCTCCTCCCGAGAACGATTTCTCCATTTTTGGCTGCGCTGCGGCATTTTTTTTCTTTGCAAGAAATATACGATGAGACCGGTGTTGTTTCAACACACATATACTTCTTCTATCTGCCATGGCATGAAATTTCGGTAATCTTGATTGGTAAATTCCTCGGTAATCGGCGTTTTGCCCGTGTCATATCGGTCTAAAAGCACGGGCCAGGTCCTCCGCTCACCGTAAAACCAGCCTTCTCACGCGCTCTGCAGACTTCGTTAACCATCTCGCCTTTAAAAAAGTCGGTATTGATTCCTCAGACGAGCAGGGTGCCCGCGTGACGACGAGTTCAGAAGTAATCGCCTTTCCGGCAAAGAACCGTATTGCCGACGTAAAACGGTGTGCAACCATGCTCGACCAGCTGCATGGTGTGGAGGCGAATGATTTCTGGCGCAGGGAATGCCGTGAACTGGCCGCCTATCTGATGGGCCTTGGTTATGAGGACGCCGCCATGCGGCGCGAGGTCATGGAGTTTCAAAACGCGGTGCAGGCGGAATTATGGGCGGGCGATGTTGCCCCCGAGGCGCGCCGCGACAGCCACTGAGGCCTCAGCGTTTTCCATAAAAAAAGCCGGCGAGTGTTGCACCGCCGGCTTCTTTTGTTTCTGCCTGTTTCGATCAGGAGGCGCTGGCGCCGCGCGTGCGGGCAACACCGTCGAGAGCGGGCTTATATTTCGGATCGAGCCGTGCCGCATGCCCATAGGACTTGGCGGCCTTGGCCATCTCGCCGCGCCGCTCATAGACCAGCGCCTGGTTGGCCCAGGATTCCGCGACGTTACCGTCGAGCGAAATGGCGTGGTTGAAATCGGCGAAGGCGTTTTCGTCATCATTCAGCGCGACATAGGAAAGGCCACGGCCATTATAGGGCTCTGGCGAGGTGGAGGACAGCGAAATGGCCTTTGAGAAGTCCTCGATTGCCTGGGCGTGCTGGTTGCGCAGCTGGTAGATCAGGCCGCGATTGTGCCATGCGCGTCCGTCGGTGGTCTCAAGCTCGATAGCGCGGGAGAAGTCGTTGAAAGCCTCGTTCACGCGTCCGGACTGGCGGTAAAGATTGCCGCGGCCGATCAGCGCCACATCATAGCTCGGATTGATCTGCAGGGCCGCATTGTAGTCCTGCAGGGCCTGCTGCTGCTGGCCGGAGTTGCGGTAGACCAGCGCGCGGTTGGCATAGGCCTGGTAGAAGCGCGGGTTGAGCTGCAGCGCCTTGTTGAAATCCTCGATGGCGCGGCGGGAATCACCTGCGCGGCCGTAAGCCGAGCCGCGGACATTGTAGCCTTCGGGATCCTGCGGATTGGCGTTGATGACCGAGGTGAGCGAGGCGATGTTTTCCTGCGAGCCCTGGGCGCGGTCGATCCTGAAGACATCATCCGTCTGGTTGGACGTCGCGCAGCCGGAAAGTCCGGCGAGAACGGTGCAGACGACAAGGGAAAGATGAAGCCGCTTGTTGTTTCTCAGCGGTACCCGGCGCGTGGAGGCATCGGAGTTGTTTACAACACAGGCATCAACAGCGGTCATTCGGTGTGGGTTCCCTCGCAGGCCGGTCTCATAATCGTTGTCCCACGATCGGTCTCCGGCCACAAACACAAAGAGCGGCGGCGAATTGATCGCCCCCGCCCAACAAGCATTCAAAAACGTCCAAAAGACGGCCTATTAACGGCTCGCGCGCGGGGCCGCAATCAGACCTTCGCGCTGCGCACGCTTGCGTGCCAGCTTGCGAACGCGGCGAACGGCTTCAGCCTTTTCGCGAGCGCGCTTCTGGGAAGGCTTTTCGTAATAATCGCGCATCTTCATTTCGCGGAAAATGCCTTCGCGCTGCATCTTTTTCTTGAGAGCGCGAAGCGCCTGATCAACGTTATTGTCGCGGACTAGTACCTGCACGTGAATCCCGTTCCTTTTGTTTGGTTATCTTGCTGCGCGAATAAAGGCATTCGCGCGCAAACACAAAATCGTTCGCTAGGCCGTTTTGGCCGTGCGATTGGTGACGTGCATTATCAGATCATTTACGGCAAGTCCAGCCGGTAACCCGCAAACAACCGCTAAAATGCGACCGGTCCGCCTTTCTTGCCTTCATGTCAAAACAAAACCATCGCCGCGTCGCAAAAGGGATATTGCCTCCGGCCCCGATTTGCCATGTGTATTATACGTGCCGGCGCCATGATGTCCGGCTTCTGGCCGGTTCTTGAGGAGCAGACAGCGAATGCGCAAATATTCCGTTTTTGCCGTGGCGCGCGAGGCGTTGCGGGGTCATAAAGGGTGGGATGCGCAATGGGCGTCGCCCGAGCCGCGCAAGGACTATGACGTCATCATCATCGGCGGCGGCGGCCACGGTCTTGGGGCTGCTTATTATCTTGCCAAGGAACACGGCATCACCAATGTCGCGGTGCTGGAAAAAGGCTGGCTCGGCGGCGGCAATACCGGCCGCAACACCACCATCATCCGCTCCAATTATCTCTATGAAGAGAGCATGGATATTTATGAGCATTCCCTGAAACTGTGGGAAGGCCTGAGCCAGGATCTCAATTACAACGTCATGTATTCGGCGCGCGGCGTGATGATGCTCTCGCACAATATTCACGACCAGCAGTCCTTTAAGCGACATATCAACGCCAACCGCCTTTATGGCATCGATAATGAATGGCTGACGCCCGAACAGGCAAAAGCATATTGTCCGCCGCTCGATATTTCCGGCAATGCCCGTTATCCGATCAATGGTGCCGCCCTGCAGCGCCGCGGCGGCACGGCGCGCCATGATGCGGTCGCCTGGGGATATGCGCGCGCTGCTTCTGATCGCGGCGTGCACATCATCCAGAATTGCGAGGTCACGGCCATCAGGCGCGGGCCGGACGGTGCGGTGACGGGTGTCGAAACCAATCGCGGTTTCATCGGCGCGAAGAAGATCGGCGTTTCCGCCGCCGGTCACTCCTCCATCGTGATGAAGATGGCGGATGTTCGCGTGCCCCTGCATTCCAACCCGCTGCAGGCGCTGGTGTCGGAACCGCTGAAGCCGATCTTCCCCTGTGTGGTGATGTCCAACACGGTCCACGCCTATATTTCGCAATCCGACAAGGGCGAGCTGGTCATCGGCGCGGGCACTGACCAGTATAATTCCTACTCCCAGACCGGTGGCCTGCAGATCATCACTCATACGCTCGACGCCATCTGCGAGCTGTTCCCGATCTTCCGCCGCGTCAAGATGATGCGTCAATGGGGCGGTATCACCGACAACACGCCGGATCGTTCCGCCATCCAGAGCGTGACGCCGGTGCCCAATCTCTTCGTCAATTGCGGCTGGGGAACGGGTGGTTTCAAGGCGACGCCTGGCTCGGCCAATCTGTTTGCGCATCTGATTGCGCGCGGCGAGCCGCATCGTCTGGCTGCCGGACTGACGCTCGACCGGTTCCGCACCGGACGTCTGATCGATGAGGCCGCCGCCGCCGCGGTGGCGCATTGATGCTGGCGGCGGCTTTGGTTGCGGCCAATATGTCCGGTGCGTCGGCAATGGTGCCGGCGGGCAGCTTCGTTCCGGAGGCGGGAGATTTTCGCAGCCAGCAAATCCGCAGGATGCAGGGCGAACGCGACTGGCCCTTCGTGGCGGAAAAAGGCCTGCTTCTCTGCGCGCCGAGCCTGATGGAGAAGCTCGTCTATTTCGTCGGCGAGAAGGAAAATGGCGAACAGGACGAACCCTTCGCGATCGACACCGACATGATGGCGGTTGCCATCATCAATATGGGTCGGGCCTCGGCGCTGAAACCATTCGATAATTTCGAGCAGCTCTTGAAGCGGCTTTCCCCCTTTGTTGCGATGGGAAAGCGGCTGTGTGACCAACCCGCCGGAAGCGTCCTTCCGGAAAATTCTCTTTGAAGGTGGAGCGACGATGCTTCTGATCCATTGCCCCTATTGCCGGGAAGACCGTTCCGAACTCGAATTCCGCTGGGCGGGTGAAGCCCACATCGCCAGGCCGGAAAACATCGCCGATATTTCCGACGAGGCCTTCGCCGAATATTTCTTCATTCGCGACAACGACAAGGGTCTCGTTTTCGAGCGCTGGCGTCACATTCACGGCTGCGGCCGGTTCTTCAACGCAGCCCGCGATTCGGTCAGCGACAAATTTCTGATGACCTACAAGGCAGGCGAACCGAAGCCGGATGCCGAGACAGTTCTTTCCGGAGAGAAGGGAGAGGCGCAATGAGCGGCGCTTATCGCATCAAGGGCGCTGGCCGCCTGACACCCGCCAGAACCGCGCGTTTCACCTTCGACGGCAAGATCTATCAGGCGCTGGAAGGCGATACGGTCGCATCCGCACTGCTGGCAAACGGTGTGCATCTGATCGGTCGTTCGTTCAAATATCACCGGCCGCGCGGCTTTCTCTCCGCAGGTCCGGAGGAGCCGAATGCGTTGATCGACGTCTCGCGTGACAGCATGCGCAAGCAACCGAATGTCCGCGCCACGGTGCAGGATGTGTTCGACGGCGCGATCATCGCCTCACAGAACCGCTTTCCGTCGCTGTCCTTCGATATCAGCGCGATCAACGATTTCCTGTCGCCGATGTTTGCGGCCGGCTTCTACTACAAGACCTTCATGTGGCCGAAGGCCGCCTGGCATAAAATCTATGAACCCATCATCCGCCGTGCCGCCGGTCTCGGCAAGGCGCCGTCCGAGCCGGATGCAGACCACTATTCCGGTCGATACGCCCATTGCGACGTGCTGGTGGCCGGCGGCGGCGTTGCCGGCCTGACGGCGGCTCTCGCGGCTGCGAAAACCGGCGCCAGCGTCATTCTGGTTGATGAGAATGCCGAAGTTGGCGGTGCGCTGCGTTTCGATACCGGCGCAGTCATAGACGGCTTGCCCGGCTATGAGTGGGCGCAGAAGGTTCTGGCTGAGCTCAAATCCCTGCCCAATGTGCGTGTTCTGACCCGCACGACGGCCTTCGGTTATTACAATCATAATTTCGTGGCGCTCGCGGAGCGCGTGACCGATCACCTCGCCACGCCGGCCAAACACCAGCCGCGCGAGAGACTGTGGCAGGTTCGAGCCGGGAAGGTCGTCCTGGCAGCGGGTGCGATCGAGCGTCATATGGTCTTTGCCAATAATGACCGTCCCGGCATCATGCTGGCCTCGGCTGCCCGTATCTATCTCAATCATTATGGCGTGAGCGTCGGCAATAATGTCGGCGTCTATACTGCCCATGATTCCGCCTATGAAACGGCGTTCGATCTGAAAAAAGCAGGCGTGAAGATCGCCGCCATCGTCGATTGCCGCGAGAACCCTGATGCACGGCTGCTGGACGAGGCGCGGGCGCTGGGCATTGAGGTGCTGGCCGGCCATAGTGTTTACGACACGGCGGGGCGCCTGCGCGTTTCCTCCATGACCGTTGGCCGCAATGGCGGCTCGAACAAGCGCAAGATCGCCATCGACGCGCTCGTCGTTTCGGCCGGCTGGACGCCTTCGGTGCATCTCTTTTCGCAATCGCGCGGCAAGCTGAAGTTTGACGCGGCTAACCAGCGCTTCCTGCCGGATATCCATGTGCAGAACTGTGTGTCCGTCGGCGCCTGTAACGGCACGGACGATCTCACCGCATTGATTGCCGAGGCTGCCGCTGCTGGCGGTGGCGCCGTGGAATTTTCCGGCGAGAATGCGCGGGCCTGGACCGGCGGCATGATCGGTGCTGCCGAAGGGGCGGGTGAGGGCACCGGGGTCAAGGCCTTCATCGATTTCCAGCACGATGTCTGCGCCAAGGATATTCGCCTTGCCGTGCGCGAGGGCATGCACTCCGTCGAGCATATCAAGCGCTTTACCACCAATGGCATGGCGTCCGATCAGGGCAAGATGTCCAACATGCACGGTCTTGCCATCGCCTCTGAAGCGCTTGGACGGGATCTGCCGAAGGTCGGTCTCACCACCTTCCGCCAGCCCTATACGCCGGTCACCTTTGGCACGCTCATCAACCATTCACGCGGCGCGCTGTTCGATCCGGCCCGCAAGACGCCGATGCATGAGGAAGAGCTGGCTGCCGGTGCGGTCTTCGAGGATGTCGGCAACTGGAAGCGTGCATGGTTCTTCCCCCGTCCGGGCGAAGACATGCACGAGGCCATCAACCGTGAATGCAAAACGGTGCGTGAAAATGTAGGCGTGTTCGATGCCTCGACACTCGGCAAGATCGAGGTCGTTGGGCCGGATGCGGCGAAGTTCCTGAACCTCATCTACACCAATGCCTGGGATACGCTGAAACCCGGCCGCTGCCGTTACGGTATCATGACCCGTGAGGATGGTTTCGTTTACGACGACGGCGTTGTCGGGCGTCTCGCCGAGGATCGTTTCCATGTGACGACGACGACGGGCGGCGCGCCGCGCGTGTTGCAGCATATGGAGGATTATCTCCAGACCGAATTCCCCGAGCTGAACGTCTGGCTGACATCGGCCACCGAACAATGGGCGGTGATTGCGGTGCAGGGTCCGAAGGCGCGCGAGGTGATTGCGCCCTTCGTCGAGGGCATCGACCTTTCCCCGGAAGCCTTCCCGCATATGGCGGTGGCCGAAGGCACCTTCTGCGGCGTGCCGACGCGGCTCTTCCGGGTGTCCTTTACCGGCGAACTGGGTTTCGAAATCAACGTTCCGGCCGATTACGGCGCGGCCGTCTGGACCGCGATCCGCGAAAGGGCCGAAGCCGTGGGCGGTTGCCTTTATGGCACCGAGACCATGCACATATTGCGTGCGGAAAAGGGCTACATCATCGTCGGGCAGGATACCGATGGCACGGTGACACCTGACGATGCCGGGCTCGCCTGGGCGGTTTCGAAAAAGAAGACGGATTTCGTCGGTATCCGCGGTCTGAAGCGCCCGGATCTGATGCGCTCCGGCCGCAAGCAGCTTGTGGGACTGAAGACAAAGGACCGGCTGACCGTTCCGGAAGAGGGCGGCCAGATCGTCGTCGATCCGAACCAGCCAAAACCCATGACCATGCTCGGCCATGTCACGTCGGCCTATTGGTCGGAAAATCTCGGCCACTCCATTGCATTCGCGCTGGTGGCTGATGGCAGGGCGCGCATGGGCGAAACCCTTTATATCCCGCTTGCCGATAAAACCATTGCCGTCGAAGTGACCGACATGGTCTTCCTCGACAAGGAAGGAGCCCGTCTCAATGGCTGACACGCTGCATGCAAAACGCAAATCTGTGCTCGAGGATTTCCACGGCGGCTCGCCCTTCGTCTCGCTGAAGCCCGCCGCTTCCGCATCGCGGCTGTCGCTCCGTGCAAGGGAAAGCGCCGTGCCGGCCCTGTCGGAAGCGCTCGGTCTTGCCCTGCCCAGCAGCCCGAAAAGCTTCGTTACGTCGGGTCTGCGTTCCGCTCTCTGGCTCGGTCCGGATGAATGGCTGGTGATCGATCAGGGCGAAAGCGACCTGGTGGCGACGCTTGCCGGTGTCTCCGGCCTGTTTTCAGCAACCGAAATTTCCCATCGCAACACGGCCGTCATCGTTTCCGGTCCGGGTGCGGAAGCAGCACTCAATGCCGGTTGCCCGCAGGATCTGTCGCTCGAAAAATTCCCCGTTGGCGCCTGCTCGCGCACGGTTTTCGGCAAGGCTGAAGTGGTATTGCTGCGCACGGCTGACGATACGTTTCGCGTGGAATGCTGGCGCTCTTTCGCCGAATATGTCGGCGGCCTGTTGCAGGAGGCGGCGCAGGACATATTCACCTGAATTTCCATGCCGCCCCAGAAATGAAAGGCCCTCTATCGGCCTCGAATAGCTTTCTCGGTCAGAAAAGATGTCTGGGCCTAGAGAGTCTGCACATAGCCGACGCCGGCCTCCAGCGCATCCTTGAACGCCAGGCGTTGATGATAACTGGCTAGAAAACCCGCTTTTACGGCATTACCGCGCTCGTCCGGTGTGCCGTGATGCCCCGGATGGTCAACCGCGTGATCTCCGACGCTGAATTGTGCCAGGGCGATCGTCGCCGCAGGGAAATTTTCGTTATCGAGCTTGCGGCGGCCTGCGAAATATCCTGCGAGATAGTCCGCATGCAGCTCTATTCTTTTGACCGTCGGTTGCCCGCCCAGCCGGTCATCTATCCCATATTTATATTGTGCTATATGGCCGAATTCATGGGCGCAAACCGCTGCGATATAGGCGGCCGGATAGGCTGGCTGGTTCAGAAATTCCTGGAGAAAACGCAGGCCAAAAAGAACCGTGCCGTCCGAGCGGCCCATATAGTTGGCCGGGCTGGCATAGGCATTCTTTCCCTTCGCATCGTCGAGATAGGTGAAGCCGGGGAGGACATCAAACAGGTTACTCAGATAGTTCAAGGTCTGGGCCAGTGCATAATCGAAGTCCTTGTCCCCGGAAGTGGAGACCGGGGACTGGCCATCAACATATGAGAATTCCATCGTCTGGTTATTCGTTTCGGATGCAATCTCTGCGGCCGTCAGCGTGCAGCCGCTATAGGTTTGACACCAGCATTTACCAGGCAATGCGAGGCTGGCGCCACATCCGACAAGAAGGCCGCGTCTTGTAATCATGGCGTTCACCTCAGGGGCAAAGTTCGGGAAATTTTTGGCATGCCTGGTTGTCTGGGGGTGGCTTGGGGACCGGATTGGGATTGGGATTGGGATTTGGGTTTGGGTTTGGGGTAGGGGGAGTGGGGTTCGCGATTCCGCCAGGCACCGAATTAAACTGAAAATTCTCAAACCGCTGCGTCATTTGAGAAAATGCGAGTTGCCAATCCGCATATCCATTCTGGTGAACGGTCCTGCAAGTCAAAAAACTACCCAGCGGCAGTACATTTTCCCCGCCGATCATAACGTTATGAACAGGTCCAAGTTGAACCAGTGGAGGATAACGACCTGTTCCACCTGTCTGTTGAAGGATAGCAAATAATGCCTGCTGTCCAAATGCGGACTGTAGTTGCGGTCCCCCCATTTGAAGCAGGGTGGCAATAGTTGCGCAGGCATTAATGGCGGCCTGTGACCCCATTTGCTGCTGCGCAGCTGCCGGATCTGCAGCCAAGGTGAAAAATGCAAGTATATTTATGAGTTTCGGGGCTTTGATACGCAATTAAAATCCCCCTCTAGATAAGGTTTTATGAAGAGGAGCACGGTTGTATTTCTTTTACAAGTACTAGTTGGATTTTTGGCGGGCGCTTCGTTTAAAATCTCTGCTTTTCCGCTTTCCATCCCCGCCATTCCACCCAGCGTCCATGGAAATCGGCACGGCCGATTTCCTGCTTCTCGCCGGTCGGCCAGATTTGCAGGGTAATAGCGGCGCTTCCCGGTGTCGTATCCCCTTCCATCTGCAGGCGGGCAAGCGGCGCATCCGGCGTTGCGCGGGCGCCGGCTTCGGTAATCAGTGCCTCGCCGGCCTGTTTCAAAATCTCCGGGAAATATTGCCAGGCAACCGAATGATAGATGACATGGGTAGCGCCCGGATGGCCCGTGGCAAGGCGGCGTTTCAGCCAGTCGATTGCGTCGGCTTTTTCAACATGCAGGCCGTTTTCCTCTGCAATGCGAAGGGCCGCTGCCGTCCGCTCCAGCCTGTCGGTCTGGTCGGCCCAGAGATAGGACATCAGCCGCGAGCGATCCTCGGCGGATGACGGGTCGAGGGGGTTGAGATCGCAGCCGGCCCGCTCGATGACCTCGACCTGCGTATCGGGTGGGGCATTTCCGCGCCATTCGGGTGACATGAACACTGAGGATTGCCGACCCCAGGCAAGATCACCAAGGCGATACTGGTAACGGTCGAATTGCAGGTTGAGCCCGGCGCTTGCGCCGACCTCGGAAAGGGCCAGCGGCTTACCGGTAAGTCCTGCTACGGAAAGAAAGGCTGGTAGCAATACGGCGGAACGACGGACTTCGTTGGTCTGCGGCGGTGATTTCAGTCTTTCGAGGATGAAGGCCGAATGGAAACGCAGGGCATCTGCACAAGCCCGCCAGAGGGCATCCTCGTTTTCGGGTGCGATATCGACAAGCGGTCCGATCTTATCCTCAAGAACAAGCGCATGCAGGGCACCTGCCAGCCGCAGGGGTACGGAATCGCCCGAGGGGCCGACATCGCCGGGCCAGGATAAAATCCTCTCGCCGACCTCCGTCTGGCGGTCCAGTCGCGCCGCCACCGCGCGGCAAAGCCGTGCGGTAAAGGGCGAACCAAGGCTGTCGCAGGCCCTTGCCTGCACGAGAAACGCATTCCTTACGGCTTCGTCATGCATGGGGCCGTCTCCTTTGCGCAATCTGGCGTTAACTGGCTCTATCGGCCTTACCATTGGCGATGGCTTGATCATCGAAACCGAAGTTTCGCATCAGTGCGTGATGCTCGTCCGATCCAATATAACGACGCAGCGCCGCATCGACCGCGCTCTGGAGCTTCCGGTCTGATTGGCGGAAAGCAAATGCGCCTGAGGCCGCCGGTCGTTCTTCTGGTGATACGGCGACAATTTCGAGATCCAGCTGGGGATTTTGCTGTAGAAAGCCGAGATGTGCCATGGCCACGCTCGCATAGGCGTCGGCGCGCCCATCGAGGACGGCTTGAGCGGCGGCGTCGTAGGTCTCGCAGATGAGGATGCGGTCATTGGGCATGCCCGCTTCCACAATTACGCGATGCTGGATCTGATCACGGATCGCGACGAGCGTACATTCTGGATCTCTCGTTGCCGAGGCGTATCCGTCCAGATTTCTGGGGTTGCCCTTCATCACCAGCAGGCCATCGGGCAATGCCCAGATCGGATGGCTGAATGCAACGATCCTTCTGCGTTCAGCCGTATTGAAGAGGCCAGTGGTCATGTCCCAGAGGTTCTCGTTCAGGCCGGGCAATAATTGCGAGAATTCGGCTTCGATGAATTCAATGTCGTGAATGCCGATCATGGCCAGAATGACTCGCGCCAATTCCACATCGCAACCGGTGACATCACCGGCTTCGTTCCTGTAGTTGAACGGAGGTTCTATCAAATAGGCGAATCTCACAGACACTCCGATCTCAAGCCGCGATGCATTTCCCCCTCAGACGTCCTGTGGCCTGTCCTCGGGGTTGAACTGGGTGATGGTGGTCCAGCGGGCGGTGAGCGCCGGTTTCTGCTCGTTTTCGATCTCCACCGTCACATCATAGGTCGTCACCAGCATGGCGGCGCCACGAAAACGCGCCTCGGCCAAGATGAAACGTCCGCGCACGCGCGCGCCGCTTTTGACCGGCGCGACGAAGCGGACGGCGTCAAAGCCGTAATTGATGCCCATGGTCGTTTCGCGAATGCGGGGCAGGGCATCGTAATTCAGCGCCGAAAGCAGCGAGAGCGTCAGGAACCCATGCGCGATGGTGCCGCCGAAAGGGCTTTCCGCCTTGGCGCGTTCGGGGTCCGTATGGATGAACTGCTCGTCCAGCGTTGCTTTTGCGAAGGCGTTTATCATCGACTGGTCGACGGTAATCCAGTCGGAAACGCCCATTTCCGTACCGACGAAATTTTTCATTTCCGCCAGCGCTATGTCCTTTGCCATGTTACCTCTTCTGGGTTGTCTCGCGGCACTTATAAAGGTGCCGGGGCCAGGCGATCAACCGCGTCGATAAAACACCACAGAGCGGGCGGGAAGGAAGGCGGGATTGCCGAAATCCGTACCGATCGCCCGCCAGCCATCGCCGGGCAGGGTGAAGGGAACGATCTTGCGGCCGCGGTTGATGAGAACGGCAAGCTCGGCGTCGTCCCCGGTTTCATGATCTAGGGTTGAGAGCACCATGGCGAATGCCGGCCCGTCCGGTCTTTCCCATTCTTCCACCGTCATCGGTTTGCCGCCCGGCGCAAGCCATTCCACGTCGCCATTGCCGGAGAAAAAGCCGGTTTGCGAAAAAATGCCGAACCTTTTGCGAAGTGTGGAAAGGAACGCCGTGTGATCGATCAGTTCGGGTGAGAGTGACGACCAGTCGACCCAGGTGATGTCGTTATCCTGGCAATAGGCATTGTTGTTGCCGTGCTGGCTGCGGCCTCCCTCATCGCCGGCGGTCAGCATCAATGTGCCGCGGCTGACGAATAGCGTGGAAAGCAGCGCTTTCACATCGGCAATGCGCGCGGCGACAATGGCAGGATCATCGGTCAGACCCTCGATACCATTGTTCCAGGAGTGATTTTCATTGTGGCCATCGCGATTGTTCTCGCCGTTTTTCTCATTGTGCTTGTGTTCGTGGCTGACAAGATCGAACAGGGTAAAACCGTCATGGGCGGCAAGGAAATTGACGCTGCGGGTGCTGGAGCGGCCATGGCGGGAAAAGATCGGCGAAGAGCCGGAGAGCGCATTGGCCAGGGCGCCGGTCGTTCCCGCATCACCGCGCCAGAACCGGCGCATATCGTCACGGGCGCGGTCGTTCCATTCCAGAAAGCTTTCAGGAAAATTGCCCAGCTGATAACCGCCGGGCCCGATATCCCATGGTTCGGCAATCAGCACACGGTCATAAAGCACGGGGTCCGAATGCATGGCCGCCAGCGTTTCGCTTGCCATGTCAAAGCCGCTCGCGGTTCTTCCGAGAATTGGGGCGAGATCGAAACGGAAGCCATCTATGCCCGCACTCAAGACGAAATGTCGAAGTGAATCGATGATGAGCTGGCGAATATAGGGATGATCGCAGGCGACCGTATTGCCGGTACCGGTATCGTTGACCAGCACGCCGGGCTTATCCTGCGGGTGGCGAAAGGCAGTCAGATTGTCGAGCCCACGCAATGACAGGATGGAGCCGGCGCTGTCGCTCTCACCGGTATGGTTGAAGACCAGATCGAGAATGACGCCGATGCCTTGCGCATGCAGCGCGGCGACCGTGTCGCGCAACTCGCGCACACCGCCGGGGCAGAGGCGCGGATCGAGCGCCATGAAGCCGACCGGATTGTAGCCCCATGCATTGGAAAGGCCGAGCGGCGGCAGGTGGCGCTCATCGATCCAGGCGGTGATCGGCATCAGCTCCACCGCATCGACGCCGATTTTTTTCAGGTGCGCGAGAATGGCAGGGTGGGCCAGCGCCGCCACGGTGCCTCTCAACTCTTCCGGCACTTGCGGATGTAATCTGGTGAAGGATTTGACTGAAAGTTCGTAAATCAGCCCGCCCTCGGTAAAAAGCGGCGGCTGGCGCTTGAGCGGCTCATACTCTGAAAGGATCGCCTTTGGCGTGACCGCGCCTGTTTCCTCGCCAAAGGCATAAAGCGCCGGATCATGCCGGAACGGCCGGTCTATCTGTGTCGCGTAGGGGTCGAGCAGCAGTTTTGAGGGATCGAACCAGAGACCATGTTCGGGAGCGTAAATGCCGTGGGCACGGAAGCCGTATCGCGTGCCGGGGCCAGCTTCTGTGACCGTCAGCCGGTGAATGTCATTCTCACCGCGCGACATCGGCAAACGGGCTATCTCTTTTTCGCCCTTTGCATCGAAAAGGCAAAGGGCGATTGCAGAGGCGTGCCGGGAATAGACCGTGAATTCCGTACCGTTTTCCGTCTGGATCGCACCTTTGGGGAAAACGGATGGTGTCTGCATGGTCTGTTTCTCCGGGGATGATGTTTCTTCTCAAACGCGTCGGCAGGGTTGGAGGAGGCTTATCCTTTCACCCCAAACTCCCAAAGGGCTGAAACCTCTCTTCCGTCATCCTCGGGCTTGACCCGAGGATCCACGACCCCCGCCGCACCATGGATCCTCGGGTCAAGCCCGAGGATGATGCCGAATGTGGCGAAGGGTGTGTCACCCCGATAAGCTGCCTTGCCAAACGCCATCGTATTGCGCGGCGCTCTCTCTTCCGGAAGAGGCAAGCGCCTCAATAACCTTACGTAATAACGCTCGGTTCGTTGCGGCCGGTATGGGCCTTGATGCCGGCGATCGTATCGGCAACGGAAATCAGGTCGGCGAGCGCCTCCTGGGTTTCGATGCCGTGACGGGCCGCATCCGCCTCGTAGCGTTCGACGTAAAGCCTGAGTGTGGCCCCTGCCGTTCCGGTGCCGGAAAGGCGCAATACGATACGCGAACCGCCCTCGAACAGGATGCGAATGCCTTGATTTTTGCTCACGGACTGATCGACCGGATCGTGATAGGCAAAATCATCCGCAGCCGCGACCTTCAGATTGCCGCAACTGGTGCCGGGAAGCGTGGCGAGTTTTTCGCGCAGCGTGGCGACCAGCGTATTGGCGGCGTCCGAATCCACTTCCTCATAGTCGTGGCGGGAATAATAGTTGCGGCCATATTCGGCCCAGTGCTTGGTGACGATGTCTTTTACGCTTTCCTTGCGGGCAGCGACGATGTTCAGCCAGAACAGAACGGCCCACAGGCCATCCTTCTCACGCACATGGTTGGAGCCGGTGCCGAAGCTTTCTTCACCGCAGATCGTCACCTTGCCGGCATCCATGAGGTTACCGAAGAATTTCCAGCCGGTCGGTGTCTCATACATGCCAAGGCCAAGCTTTTCGGCAACGCGGTCCGCTGCCGCACTGGTCGGCATGGAGCGAGCGATACCCGAAATGCCGGCCGCATAACCGGGTGCGAGTTTCGCATTGGCGGCGATGATCGCCAAACTGTCGGACGGCGTGACGAACATGCCCTTGCCGACGACCATGTTGCGGTCGCCGTCGCCATCCGACGCCGCGCCGAAATCGGGACCTTCCGCGCTCATGACATCGTCATAGAGCTCCTTGGCATGCACCAGGTTCGGGTCGGGGTGGTGGCCGCCGAAATCCGGCAGCGGCGTGGCGTTGCGGACCGAGCCCTTCGGTGCGCCAAGACGCTTTTCGATGATCTCCACGGCATAGGGGCCGGTGACGGCGCTCATGGAATCGACCACTACCTTGAAGCCGCCGGCGATCAGGGCGCGAATGGCGGCGAAATCGAAGAGTTCCTCCATCAAAGCGGCGTAATCGGCGACCGGGTCGATAACCTCGACCGTCAGCTCATCCACCTTGAAGCTGCCCACCTTGTCGAGATCGATATCGGCGGCATCGGAAATCTTGTAGCTGTCGATGACCTTTGAGCGGGCATAGATCGCGTCGGTAATCTTTTCAGGGGCCGGACCGCCATTACCGATATTGTATTTGATGCCGAAATCTTCGTTCGGGCCGCCGGGATTGTGGCTTGCGGAAAGCACGATGCCGCCAAAGGCCTTGTATTTGCGGATGATGTTGGAGGCGGCAGGCGTGGAGAGAATGCCGCCCTGACCGACGAGTACCTTGCCGAAACCGGCAGCGGCGGCCATCTTGATCGCCTTCTGGATAACTTCGCGGTTGTAATAACGGCCGTCGCCGCCGATCACCAGCGTCTGACCCTGAAAACCCTCAAGCGCGTCGAAGATCGACTGGATGAAGTTCTCGGCGTAATTTTCCTGGGCGAAGACTGGCACCTTCTTGCGCAGGCCGGATGTGCCCGGCTTCTGGTCCTGATAGGGCTTCGTCTGAACAGTCTTGATCATTGTTTCAATGGCCTTTCGAAATAAGCTGGCTGTAAAGCGCGGCGTAGAGACCGGCGCTTTTTTCCCAGGAAACATCGGATTTCATTCCGAGCTTCTGCATTTGTGTCCATAGTTTCGGGTCGTGATAATAACGGACGGTCCGGCGGATCGCCTGTTTGAGACCGTCCAGCGTGACAGGGGAAAACTGCACGCCGGTCGCCGCCTTGCTGGCGACAGCGGCATGGTTGGCGTCGATTACGGTATCGTTGAGGCCGCCGGTGCGGGCGACGACCGGAATGCAGCCGTAACGCAGCGCGTAAAGCTGGGTAAGCCCGCAGGGCTCGAAGCGCGAAGGAATGATGATCGCATCGCAGCCCGCCTGCATGAGATGCGACAGGGGTTCGTTGTAACCCACAGCCACGCCGACACGGCCATGGTGGCGGGATGCCGCCGCCAGAAGCGCACCCTCCAGGGCCACATCGCCGGCTCCCAGAACCACGAGGCGCCCGCCCAGGGAAACGATCTCGTCCACGGCTTCCGCCATGAGGTCGATGCCTTTTTGCCAGGTCAGGCGGGAGATGACGCAGAAAAGCGGGCTGTCATCCTCATCGATACGGAAATGCTCGGCGACCGCCTTCTTGTTCAATGCGCGGTTCTTCAGGTTTGCGGCGGAATAATTGTCATGGATCAGATGGTCGGTGGCCGGGTTCCAGACATCGGCGTCGATGCCGTTGACGATGCCGTGCAGCACATGGGAACGACTGCCGATCACCCCTTCCAGCCCCATGCCGAATTCCGGGGTCAGGATTTCCTCCGCATAAGAGGGGCTGACGGTACTGAGCGCCGTCGCCGTCTGCAGGCCGCCTTTGAGGAAACTCACATCGTTGTAATATTCGATGCCTTCCATGCCGAAAGCATGGGCGGGCAATTCGAGCTTGCTGAAGATATTGGCGCCGAACTGACCCTGAAAGGCGATATTGTGAATGGTAAGGAGGCTCGGAATTTCCGGTGTCTCGGCATAACGCATATAGACCGGTGTCATCGCTGCCTGCCAGTCATGGGCATGCACCATATCGGGACGCCAGCCAGGGAGAGCTCCGGCGCCGATGCGCGCCGCCGCCAGCGACAGCGCCGCAAAACGCTTCCAGTTATCAGGATAGTCCTTGCCCGTCTGGCCGAGATAGGGGCCGCCGGAACGCTCGTAATAGGCGGGCGCATCGAGAATGAGGAGGTCGAGCCCCTCATGCCGCACTTCGAGCACGTCGGCCTTTTCCCCGAGCAGGTCGGAAAATTCCAGACATTTGACGGGGTCGGTCACGGCGGCTTTCACCGCCGGATAGCCGGGTATCAAGGTCCGCGTTTTGACGCCATAGGCTTCGAGCGCGATGGGGAGCGCGCCGGCAACGTCGGCGAGCCCTCCGGTCTTGATCAGGGGATAAATTTCGGATGAAACCGAAAGGACATTCATGGGCTCTACAGGTCCAGCTTGTCGATCATCGATTGGGTGATAAGGCAAATGCCGTTTTCAGTGCGGCGGAAACGTTTGGCATCCAGTTCTGGGTCTTCTCCTACAATCAGTCCTTCCGGAATGACCACGCCATGATCGATGACGACGTTGCTCAGCTGGGCATGACGTCCGATCTTCACACTCGGCAGTACTACGGCATTCTCAAGGCGGGAGTATGAATTGGCGCGCACGCCCGTGAACAGAAGGCTGCGGTTGAGAGCGGCACCGGAAATGATGCAGTCGCCGGAGACGACCGAAGACACGGCCGAACCGCGTCGGTTCTCATCGTCATGCACGAATTTCGCCGGCGGGGTGATTTCCGCATAGGTCCAGATCGGCCAGGACTTGTCGTAGATGTCGAGGTCCGGCACCACATCGGTCAGGTCGATATTGGCCTGCCAATAGGCATCGATGGTGCCGACATCGCGCCAGTAGGGTCCGTGTTCGAAATCCGAACGCACGCAGGAATCCGCGAAGCGGTGGGCGACGGCTTTGCCGTGCTTGACGATATAGGGAATGATGTCCTTGCCGAAATCGCGGCTGGAGGTCGGGTCGGCGGCGTCGCGGCGCAGGGCTTCCATCAGGAATTTCGTGTGGAAGACGTAGATGCCCATCGAGGCGAGCGCGAAGCCCTCATTGCCGGGAATGCCCGGCGGATCGGCCGGCTTCTCGATGAAATCGATGATCTCGTCTTTTTCGTTCACATGCATCACGCCGAAACCGGTCGCTTCCATGCGCGGCACTTCCAGGCAGCCGATTGTTACGTCAGCGCCGGAATCCACATGCTGCTGCAGCATGTATTCGTAGTCCATTTTGTAGATATGGTCGCCGGCCAGAATGACCATATATTCCGGCGCATAGGGCTCGATGATGTCGATGTTCTGGTAGACGGCGTCGGCTGTGCCTTCATACCATTGCGTTTCGGAAACGCGCTGGGAGGCCGGCAGAATATCGAAGCTTTCGTTACGCTCGGGACGGAAGAAGTCCCAGCCGCGCTGCAGGTGACGGATAAGCGAGTGCGCCTTGTATTGCGTGGCGACGCCGATGCGGCGAATGCCGGAATTGAGGGCATTGGAGAGCGCAAAATCGATGATGCGCGCCTTGCCGCCGAAATAGACGGCGGGTTTGGCCCGGCGGTCCGTCAATTCCTTCAGGCGGCTTCCTCTGCCGCCCGCGAGGACATAGGCCATTGCATCACGCGCCAGTGGCTGAACTCTTTTTTCCGACATGGTGTCCTCCCTCTCTGTCTGTCAGTTTTCCGGTTCGAGCATGATCGTCGCCAAAGGCGGCAGGACCAGCATTGCCCCGATGTCTCCGCCGGCATCGACCGCCTGAACGCGTCCGCCATTTCCCTTGCCGCTGCCGCCGTAGATTTCGGCATCGGTGTTGAGAATCTCCCGCCACCGCCCCGCCTGAGGCAGCGGCACATAATAGTTTTCCCGATAGACCGGGGTCAGATTGCAGATAACCGCCACCGGTTTCTCGCCGGGCGCCGTGCGCAGCCAGGCAAAGACCGAATTCTCGTGATCATCGACCACCAGCCAGCGGAAGCCGTCGGGTTCGCAGTCGCGGGCGTGCAGGGCCGCTTTCGAACGGTAGGTGAGGTTGAGATCGCGCACGAGGCGGCGCATGCCTTCATGCATTGGATATTGGCGCAGGTTCCAGTCGAGCGATCCCTTTTCGCTCCATTCGCTCCACTGGGCGAATTCCTGTCCCATGAACAGCAGCTTCTTGCCGGGATAACCCCACATGAAACCATAATAGGACCGCAGATTGGCGAATTTCTGCCAGTCGTCGCCGGACATTTTGGCGATCAGCGATCCCTTGCCGTGTACCACCTCGTCATGGGAAAGCGGCAGCACGAAATTTTCGGTGAAGGCGTAAAGAAGCCCGAAGGTCAGTTCCTGATGGTGGAACTTGCGATGCACCGGCTCACGCGAGAAATAACTCAGCGTGTCGTGCATGAAGCCCATGTTCCACTTGAAGCCGAAACCAAGACCGCCCTCATGGACCGGCTGGGACACTTTCGGCCAGGAGGTGGATTCCTCGGCGATCGTCATGACGCCCGGATGGGTGCCGTAAACGAGCGAATTCATCTTCTGCAGGAAGCGGACGGATTCAAGGTTCTCGCGCCCGCCATATTCGTTGGGAATCCACTCGCCTTCCTTGCGGGAATAATCGAGATAGAGCATCGAGGCGACCGCATCGACACGCAGGCCGTCGAGGTGGAATTTTTCGGCCCAGTAAAGCGCATTGTTGATGAGGTAGGACATCACCTCGATGCGGCCGAAATTGTAGATCGCCGTGTTCCAGTCCGGATGAAAACCCTGACGCGGATCGGCATGTTCGTAAAGCGCCGTCCCGTCAAACCAGCGCAGGCCATGCTCGTCTGTCGGAAAATGCGCCGGAACCCAGTCGAGAAGAACGCCGATGCCGACCTTGTGAGCGCCGTTGACGAAACGCGCAAAGCCTTCCGGATCGCCGAAACGGGCGGTCGGGGCGTAAAGGCCGGTCGTCTGGTAACCCCAGGAGGGATCATAGGGATGTTCGGTGATCGGCAGGAACTCGATATGGGTGAAGCCCATATCCGTGCAATAGGGGATGAGTTGCGCGGCCAGTTCGTCCCAGCTGAGGAAGGTGCCGTCCTCGCGGCGCTGCCAGGAGCCGGCATGAACCTCGTAAATGCTGATCGGCTGGCGGCGCTGGTCCACCTGGGCCCAATGTTCCCGGTGAGCCTGGTCTTCCCATTTTTGCGTCAGTTCCGGCGCGGTGACGGAGGCGTTTTTCGGCCGCAATTCGCCGCGCCGCGCATAGGGGTCGGCCTTCAGCGGCAGAAGCTCGCCATTCGCGCCAAGGATTTCAAACTTGTAGGCGCAGCCGGCGTAGACGTCAGGTGCGAAAATTTCCCAGATGCCGGTATCCTTGCGGAAACGCATCACATGCCGGCGCCCATCCCAATTGTTGAAGTCGCCGACGACGGAAACGCGCCGGGCATTGGGCGCCCAGACGGCGAAGTGAAAACCTTCCACACCCTCGAGCTTGAGGGGATGCGCGCCCATCTTGTCGAAGAGCCTCAGATGCGAACCCTCGCGGACGAAATAATCATCCATCGGCCCGAGAACCGGACCGAAGCTGTAAGGGTCCGTCACCGCCCATTCCGCATCGTCACGGCCGGCCCGATAACGCACGGGCTGGCGTGACATGAGATCGACAGGGCCTTCGAAAAAGCCTTCCGGATCGAGCTGTTTCAGTTCGCCGATGAAATTGCCGTCGAGCGTGAGGACGGACACTTCTTCTGCGCCGGGAATGAAACAGCGTGCGGAAAACCCTTCCGGCGTTTCGTGAACGCCGAGAAGGGCAAAGGGATTGGAATGCAAACCGCTCTTGATCGCCTCGATTTCAGCCTTTGTGACAGCGCCAGT
The DNA here is from genome assembly GCA_025560025.1 of Agrobacterium tumefaciens. Taxonomy (NCBI): domain Bacteria; kingdom Pseudomonadati; phylum Pseudomonadota; class Alphaproteobacteria; order Hyphomicrobiales; family Rhizobiaceae; genus Agrobacterium; species Agrobacterium tumefaciens. Next base: position 1,318,043 of record CP048486.1, read on the forward strand.
CTTTTTCTCTTCGGCCGAATTGAGCGGTTTTTTCATCAGGCTCTCCAGATGTCGGCGGCATATTGCCGGATCGTCCTGTCGGACGAGAACCAGCCCATGCGTGCCGTGTTGCGGACTGTTTTGGCATACCAGCTATCCGGATTGCTCCAGATGGCATCCACCTCGCGCTGTGCATTGGCATAGGCGTCGAAGTCGCCGGCGACCATGAACCAGTCGCTATTGTAAATACCGTCGATCAGAGCGGAAAAGCGCGAGCGGTCATCGGGAGAGAACACGCCAGACGCGATGGATGACAGCGCCTGCGACAGTTCTGCCGATTGTTCGATGATCGCGCGGGGATTGTGGCCTTCGGCGCGTGCCTTGGCCACTTCTTCCGCCGTCATGCCGAAGATGACGATATTATCGTCACCCACATGTTCGAGCATTTCAACATTGGCGCCATCGAGCGTGCCGATGGTGAGAGCGCCGTTCAGGGCGAACTTCATGTTGCCAGTGCCCGAGGCTTCCATGCCCGCCGTCGAAATCTGTTCGGAAAGATCGGCGGCCGGAACCATGATTTCCGCAAGCGAGACGTTATAGTTCGGAATAAACACCACTTTCAGGAGCCCGCGCACGGCCGGATCGTTGTTGATGACCCGGGCAATATCGTTGGCAAGCTTTATGATCAGCTTCGCGTTGTGATAACTCGGCGCCGCCTTGCCTGCGAAGAACTTAACGCGCGGCACCCAATCCAGTTCCGGGTGGGAACGGATCTGGTCGTAAAGGGCCACCGTTTCCACAAGGTTCAGAAGCTGGCGTTTATATTCGTGAATACGCTTGATCTGGATATCGAACATGGCCGAAGGATCGACACGGATACCCATGCGCTGCGCCACCGTATTGGCAAGCCGCACCTTGTTCAGACGCTTCACTTCGGCGAATTTCGCACGGAAACCGGCATCGTCGGCGAAACGGTCGAGCGCTGTCAGCTTTTCCGCATCGTCGAGGAAATCGTCGCCGATCGCTTCCCTGATCAACCCCGTCAGGCCGGGATTGCACTGCATCAGCCAGCGGCGTGGCGTGATGCCGTTGGTCTTGTTGTTGATGCGGTCGGGATAGAGGCTGTGCAGGTCGGCGAAGACCGTTTCCTTCATCAGCTCGGTATGAAGCGCTGAAACACCGTTGATGGAATGCGAACCGATGAAGGCCAGATTGCCCATGCGCACGCGGCGCTCACCACCCTCGTCGATCAGCGAGATGGAGCGGATCTGCTGATCCGGCATCTTCTTTTCCTTGCGGGCATAGACCAGGGTGTTGGCGTTGATCGCATAGACGATCTGCATGTGCCGCGGCAGCAGCCGTTCCAGCAGAGGCACCGGCCAGCTTTCCAGAGCCTCCGGCAGAAGCGTGTGGTTGGTATAGGAGAAGGTTCCCCGGGTGATCGTCCAGGCCTCGTCGAATTCCAGACCATGCACATCGCACAGAAGACGCATCATTTCGGCAATGGAAATGGCCGGGTGCGTATCATTGAGCTGGATCGAAACCTTCTCGGGCAGCGATGTGAAATCAGGATATTGCTGCAGGTGGCGGCGCAGAATGTCCTGCAATGAGGCGGAGGAGAAGAAAAACTCCTGCCGCAGGCGCAGTTCCTGGCCTGCCGGCGTCGCGTCCGCAGGATAAAGAACCCGCGTCAGGCTTTCCGCCTTGTTGCTCTCACGCAATGCGCCGATATGGTCGCCGGCGTTGAAGGCGGCAAGCAGAATGGGGTCGATCGGCTGGGCCGACCACAGGCGCAATGTGTTGACACGCGTGCCGCGCCAGCCGACGACCGGCGTGTCATATGCCATGGCGATCACGCGCTCGGCCGGTTTCCAGACGAAACGCTGCGGATCTTCATAGCCGCCGATCGTCTCCACCGATCCGCCGAAGCCGATTTCATAGGAGCTTTCCCGGCGTTCGAACTCCCAGGGATTGCCGTGCGCCAGCCAGGTCTCGGGCAGTTCCACCTGCCATCCATCCGCCATCTGCTGGCGGAAAAGGCCGTGCACGTAACGGATACCATAACCGTAGGCGGGAATATCGACGGTTGCCATCGATTCCATGAAGCAGGCCGCGAGACGACCAAGACCGCCATTTCCGAGTGCGGCATCCGGCTCCAGCCCGGCGATGACATCCAGATCGACGCCGAGCGAGGAAAGCGCATCCCGGATTTCGTGCATCAGCCCGATATTGGAGATGGCGTCGCGCATGAGACGGCCGATCAGGAATTCGAGCGACAGGTAATAAACGCGCTTGGAATTGTTCTGATAGGCCTTGCGGGTGGATTCCATCCATTTGTCGATGATGCGGTCGCGGACGACGAGAATGGTTGCAGTCAGCCAGTCATGCGGCTTGGCGACTTTGACGTCCTTGCCGATGCGGTAGGTCAGTCGCTCGATGATTTCCGCCGCCATGATTTCCGGATTGGAACTGCGCGGGGCGGGGCGGGGAAGATCGGCGGCGTTGAGATTATTGATCATTGGTCGGTCAGCACCTTGGTGGGAGGAGAGGGTCTGATGAGGTCGATCCGGTTTGCCTTTGCTGATGCCAGTTTATGCATCGATATAGAGGCGTGGCAACAGCAATTTTTCCGGAAAGTTGAACAGCTTAATGTAATGAAAAATAAGACTTTTCCCTCAGCGCCAAAGGGTCGCCGAAGGCATTGCGCGCTCTTTTTGCGCCGTTCATGAACGGGTTTGCGTGGTCGTTGCGATGCCGGGCATCGTTCAAGAAAGGGAGAGAAGCTGCAACACTATCGAAATGGTTCACCGGTCCTGAAATCTGTTTCGGTCTATCGGATCACACACTAGCCTTCGCGGCTGAGAAAATTCAATGAAAATAAACGAGGCGCTGCCGCCGCGGCACAGGCCGGCGGCGGCTACGGTCTCAAAACCGGCCCTGATCAGGGGGAAATACGAGATTTATGCCGGAAAAAATGGTTCGGTCTTCATCTCGCTGGCGCGGATCGTCACCCTTGTATTTGGCGGAACGGCGCACCACGGGGTGCAATCGAAGGAAAAGGGCTCCGAACTTAGCGCGATACCCTCATCGAGACCACGCCAGTAAAGTGTCGGCGGCTTGTCATCGCTGGACCAGCGGAAGGCATGCAGGCAATCGCCATCCATCAGCACGGCGCTGAATCTCAGCGCGGAAGATACGCCAGCGGCGATCATCCGTTCCTGGCAGAGGTGCAGCGCGGTGGAAATGGCCCGGACCGGGTCCGCATCGAGGCCGTGACCGGCGGCGATCAGGAAAATGGCTTCGCTGTCGCCGGTGCCGCGCCGGGAGGCATAGATATCGTCGGGGATGAGGGAATCGATATCGCGCCTGATCTGTTCGTAACCGCCGATCTGGCCGTTATGCATGAACAGATACCGCCCATGCGCGAAGGGGTGGCAATTGGCGCGCGATACCTCGCCCGATGTGGCGGAGCGAACATGGGCCATGAACATGCCCGAGCGAAGCTGGTGGCAAAGGGCGGCCAGATTGGCGTCGGACCAGGCGGGTCTGGTGTCGCGAAAAACGCCGGGCGTTCCGCGCTCGCCATACCATCCAAGACCGCAACCATCGCCATTAACGACGGTCTTTGCTTCCCGCGCGGCCATGGACTGGCTGACCAGCGATGCTTCCGGCTCGATCAGAAGACTGTCGAGCCAGACAGGTTTACCGGAATAGGCAAAGAGGCGACACATTCATGCGGCCCTGTTCAGGGCCTTGTTTCCGAGTGCGAAACCGACGGCGGCCTTTGCGTGAATGGCGGTCGAATCGTAACCCGGCAGCGGCAGCGCATCGGGATCGATCAGCAGCGAAATCTCGGTGCAGCCGAGAATGACGGAATCGACGCCGAGTGCGCGGGCTTTCTCGATGACTGCGAGATAGCGCTCGCGCGAGCAGGACTTGATCTCGCCCTGGCAAAGTTCACCGAAGATGATGTCGTGGATCGCAGCCCGGTCTTCCGCGTCCGGAACGACCACCTCGACGCCGTGGCGGCGCATGCGGTCGGTGTAGAAACCATGTTCCATCGTGTAGCGGGTGGCGAGCAGCAGCGGCTTGCGGCGTCCGTCCACCTTCAGGGCTGCGGCGGTTTCGTCGATGATATCGATCAACGCCACGCCTGACATCTTCTCAACCGTGTCAGCGACAAGATGCATGGTGTTGGTGCAGATGAGCACACAATCGGCACCCGCATTGGCAAGGCGTGCGCCGGCGGCGCCCAGAAGCGCGCCAGCCTCATCCCAGCGGTCAGCCTTCTGAAGGGCGACGACTTCGGAAAAATCGAGCGAATGCATGACGATGTCTGCCGAGACCAGTCCGCCGCGGCTGTCGCGCACGGCCTCATTGATCATCCGGTAGTAGGTTGCGGTCGATTCCCAGCTCATGCCGCCGATCAGGCCGATCCGTTTCATAAGAGTTCCCTTATCAAGTTTGATTGAAGACAAGAATGCCATCGCCGGGACGAAAACGGCATGCGTTTTTGCGGGGATTTCGCAGTGTAGATGCAAAACTAGCGCGCTCTTTGTGTGAAAATCGCAAATTTCTTGCGTCATTGCGTTAACCTGTGCATTCTTTGTCGATGATTGATGATCGCGACCGCCGAATCCTTGCGATTCTCCAGGAAAATGCTGAAACGCCGCTCGCCGACATTGCGGAGGAAGTGTCGCTGTCGCTATCCGCCTGTTCGCGCCGCATCACGCGGCTGCGGGCGGAAGGTTATGTAACGGGCACGATGGCGCTGCTTGACCGGCGCAAGATCAATCTGCCGACCACGGTTTTCCTGCTGGTGAGGACTGGCCTGCATGCGGAGGATTGGCTGGACCGCTTCCATGCCGCCGTCAGCACCATACCGGAGATCGTCGAGGTTCATCGGCTGACCGGGAATTTCGATTATATTCTGAAGTTGGTGCTGCCGAATGTCGAATATTACGACACGATCTACAAACAGATTCTGCGCCGCGTCGAGCTTTACGACATGTCCGCCTATATCTCCATGGAGACGGTGAAGCTGTCATCGTCGCTGCCAACGACACATATATGATGAGGCCACTGGCTTTTTTCAGCGTGCGGTTTCGAAGTGAAAACCGAAGCGGAAATTTCGTGTCTCACCGGGTTGAAGGGTGATCGCAGCGGCAAGTTCCGGCTGGTTGAAAGCGTTGGTGGGGGTCTCAACGGGTTCGAGCGCGATGGAAGTTCGCCTGTCGCGGGCAAGCGTGTCGCCGGTGAAGACATGCGTGTGGCCACGCTCCTGCCAGATGGTCAGGCTTGATCCGTTCCGTCGGTTCTCCAGCCGTGTCTCGTACAGTCCATTTTCGGATGCGATCAGATCGGTAAAGCAGACATCGAGCACATGGTCGGCAAGCGGCGCGGCGGCAAGAAACGTCGCATCGTCCCGCCGCTTGAGAAGTCCGTTTGTCCTGTCGAGCAGCGGTATCAAATGCTCATCCGTCTCGATCGCCGTTCGCGAAGGGAGCCTTAGATCGAGATCGTCGATGGACGCCATGCCGGGCAGACGGAAATAGGGGTGCCAGCCGGCGGCGAAGGGCAGCGGCCGGTCGTCACCATTGATGCCGCGTATGTCTATGGTGACGTCATGGCCGGAGAATTGGTATTCCACCTCGATGGCGAGATGATAGGGATAACCCTTGAAGTCGCCAGGCGATATCTCCGTGCGGAAAAGGAGCACATGGACGCCATCCTCTTCGAAAGACCGGGTGAGGGCAAACGGCAGGGCTCTGGCGAAACCGTGGAAAACGAGGCTTTCGCTGGCAAGCACCGGCTCTATTTGATGCGTCTCTCCGCCAAAACTGAACCGGCCGTCCGGGATGCGATTGGTAAAGGGAGCGAGAATGCCGTTTCTCACGCCGCCCTGGGATTGCAATTCCGCAGGGGTCAAATAGCCGTCGACAAGGTTTTCACATTTGCCGTCTTCGGCAAGGTGCGGCTGCCAGCTCAGAAGGGTAGCGCCCTCATAAGCGATCTCGGCGCTGAAACCATTTCCGGAAATGGCAATACCGGCAATCCCCGTGCCTGTCACAGAGGTGGTCATCGGGAAATTGTCCTTTGCATGCATGCGTCTGCGGTCACCGGGCCTGCCGCCCCGCCGATTCGTCAGATCATCTTCGTTGCGGGGACATTTCGCAATGGCCGAGCAGCAAAGATGCATGACCTGTGCATCCAGTTCGGCAATTCCGATTTGATCGCCTGCCCGTGGTGAATGTCAGTCCGGAAAGGTTCGTTTCGCGCCGCTGAAAAATTCCATGAGCGCGGCCTGGTCCTCGCCGCCCAGTCCCGCCGCGGTCAGCATACGATGCACCTCGGCGCAAAGCGCCGTCAGGGGCATGGCCGTGTTGGTGCGTCGCGCAAGATCCTGCGCGCCGTTCAAGTCTTTCACCATATTGTCGATGCGGCCGGTGCGGCGGTAGTCCTTCGCCACGTAACGCGGCATATATTCCTGCAGGATGGCGCTGTCGGCGCGGCCGCCCTTCAGCGCCTGGGGAATTTTGGCGGCATCGACGCCCGCATCCAGCGCAAGCTGGGTTGCTTCCGCGACGGCGAGGAAATTCAGGCCGCAAAGAACCTGATTGATGAGTTTCGTCGTCTGGCCGGCGCCGCTTGGCCCCATATGGGTATAGTTGCTGGCGACATGCTGCAGCACGCGGTGGGCGTCGGCCACATCCTTTTCGGTGCCGCCGGCCATCAGCGTCAATTGCCCGATGAGCGCCTTGGGTGCACCGCCCGAAAGGGGGCTGTCCACCCAGCGCAGGCCCTTTTCGGCAGCATCGGCCGCCAGTTCCTTGGTCGCTTCGGGGTCGATGGAGGACATGTCGATGATGAGCGTGCCGGGCTTCGCTCCCGCCGCGACACCATCCTTGCCGAAGACGGCGATGCGAACAATTTTCGGCGAGTTGAGGCTGAGGATGACCACATCGGAAACCGAAGCCGCTTCCGCGGCTGTACCCGCGCTCTGTGCGCCGAGGCTCGTCAGCGCCGCGACCTTTTCCGCATCCAGATCGAAAACCGTCAGGTGATTGCCGGTCTCGATCAACCGCGTGCCGATCGCCCCACCCATGGCGCCTGCGCCGATGAGGGCGACTTTATTCTTGTCGGTCATGGTGCTCACGGTCTCCTCCCAAAGCGTCGTGGTATTGTCGGCCCGATCCGGCTGGCGGGTTCAGCGCGCCAGCCGGACGAGAGATTTTAAAGCGAGGCGGTGATGCCGCCGTCGACGTAGAGAATATGCCCGTTCACGAAGGACGAGGCATCGGACGACAGGAAAATGCAGGCGCCGACAAGCTCTTCGACCTTGCCCCAGCGGCCGGCGGGGGTGCGCTTTTCAAGCCATGCCGAAAAGGTCTCGTCCGCCACCAGCGCGGCGTTGAGCGGCGTGTCGAAATAGCCGGGCGCAATGGCGTTGCATTGCAGGCCATATTTGGCCCAATCCGTCGCCATGCCCTTCGTCAGATTGCCGACGGCGCCCTTGGTGGCGGTGTAAGGCGCGATCCCCGGGCGGGCAAGAGCGGTCTGCACGCTGGCAATGTTGATGATCTTGCCGCGTCCACGGCTGATCATATGGCGCGCGGCAGCCTGTCCGGCATGGAAAACCGAGGCGATGTTGGTCTGCAACAGGCGCTCAAAGGCATCCGCCGGAAAATCCTCGAGCGGCGTGCGGTGCTGCATGCCGGCATTGTTGACCAGAATATCGATGGGGCCGACATCCGCCTCGAAACCGTCTATGGCCTTGCGCACCGCTTCATGATCGGTGGCGTCGAAGGCGAGCGTCTTGGCGCCCTTGATGCCGGCGGCAGCCGCTTTCAGCTTCGCCTCGTCGCGGCCGTTCAGAACCACTTCAGCCCCCGCTTCCGCCAGCCCTTGCGCCAGCGCGAAGCCGATACCCTGGGACGAACCCGTGATCAGGGCGCGGCGGCCGGAAAGATCGAACAAATTAAGGCCCACTGTTTCCTCCAGTCTCTCGACATTGCATTCGTGCAGGTTTATGTTATCGATAACATTCATCCCTTTCAGACAAGGATGTCAAGGCTTAAACGCCCGGTTTCGGTACGGATCGGGCGCGGGAGGAGGTTGCAAGGGGCTATTGCGCGCCTTGCAGCGGGATCGGGATGCGGAAAATTTTGCGCGCCACAGTGGCGTGCGGTTGAACGGGAGTTGTTTATGAGAGCGATTGTCGCCCATGGGGCAAAGGATGTGCGCATCGAGGAGCGGCCGGAGGAAGCGCCGGGGCCGCAGGAAGTGCGGCTCCGTCTGGTTCGGGGCGGCATCTGCGGCAGCGATCTTCATTATTACAACCATGGCGGCTTCGGCGCGGTGCGGCTTCGTGAACCCATGGTGCTCGGCCATGAGGTCTCCGCCGTCATCGAAGAACTCGGCGAAGGCGTCGAGGGGTTGAAGGTCGGCGGCCTTGTTGCGGTTTCGCCGTCCCGCCCGTGCAGGAGCTGCCGTTTTTGCCAGGAAGGCCTGCACAACCAATGCCTCAACATGCGCTTTTATGGCAGCGCCATGCCTTTCCCGCATATTCAGGGTGCTTTCCGGGAGGTTCTTGTCGCGGATGCGCTGCAATGCGTTCCGGCCGATGGCCTGAGCGCCGGCGAAGCGGCCATGGCGGAGCCACTGGCGGTTACACTGCACGCCACCCGCCGCGCCGGGGATTTGCTGGGAAAACGTGTGCTCGTCACCGGCTGCGGCCCCATCGGCATCCTCTCCATTCTTGCCGCCCGCCGCGCTGGTGCGGCTGAAATCGTCGCGACCGATCTTTCGGATTTCACGCTGGCCAAGGCGCGGGAAGCCGGTGCGGACCGTGTCATCAACAGCAAGGATGAGCCCGATGCGCTTGCCGCCTACGGCGCAAACAAGGGAACATTCGACGTTCTCTATGAATGCTCGGGTGCTGCCGTCGCCCTCGCGGGCGGAATTGCGGCGCTTCGGCCGCGCGGCATTATCGTCCAGCTTGGCCTTGGTGGTGATATGAGCCTGCCGATGATGGCGATCACGGCCAAGGAACTCGATCTGCGCGGTTCTTTCCGTTTCCATGAGGAATTCGCCACCGGCGTCGAATTGATGCGCAAGGGCCTGATCGACGTCAAGCCTTTCATCACCCAGACGGTGGATCTCGCCGATGCCATCTCCGCCTTCGAATTCGCCTCCGACCGCAGTCGCGCCATGAAGGTTCAGATCGCTTTTTCGTAAGGGCCTGTCCCTCGAGGCATGTGTGTCGATATTTTGATCGGCGGCGGATTATTTCCGTCGCCGATTTTTTTTGGGCGCTTTTCGCGCGCAACAATATACTGATTATGTTATCGATATCATAGCCAGCTTACGGGCCACGCAGGACAACTTGGTCTTGCCGGACTGACCCCGTTTCAGCCGATTTGCACATTTTGACGCAGGTCAAAAAGGTGATTTGCCGCTCGCCATTTTTTGCGTTATCGAAATTTCAGAAATTACTGAAAATACAGGAAACGAAGAAATGCCGGCTAATCTTTCCCCGCTTGTTCAGTCCTTCGTGCTGCATTTCGGCGAAATGGGAAGCCGCTGGGGCATCAATCGCACGGTCGGGCAAGTCTATGCATTGCTTTACATTTCGCCGCAGCCGCTCTGTGCGGACGACATTGTCGAGGCGCTCGGCATTTCGCGTTCCAACGTGTCGATGAGCCTCAAGGAGCTTCAGGCGTGGAACCTTGCAATTCTCAAACATTTCCCCGGTGACCGGCGCGATTTTTTCACCACGCCGGAAGATGTCTGGCAAATTCTGCGCACCCTTGCCGAGGAGCGCAAGAAGCGTGAGATCGACCCAACCCTCAGCGTGCTGCGTGAAATCCTGATGGAAACACCGGAGAATGAAGATGAGCGGCATGCGCAGAAGCGCATCGACGAGATGAAAACGCTGATCGAGCAGCTCACCGGCTGGTATGACGATGTGAAGAGGCTGGAGACGGAGAGGCTGGCTTCGCTTCTGGCGCTCGGTTCGAAGGTCACGAAGTTGCTGGAGGCCAAGGACAAGATCGTCTCGCTTGCAAGGCCCCGTGGTGCGAAAAAGGACGGGTGAGGAGATCGGCCTTGAGCATGTCAGCACAGATCCACCAACCCGCTGATGGCAAGGGAGCAGACTGTCCCGCGCCTGGAGCAGCCCCGCCCGATGCAGCGCGGCGGCACTCTTTGGACGCTGCCACCGGGAAACACACCCGTGGCACGGGCTCCAGCACGGCAGAAATGGCGAAGGCCCCGGCGGTGGGAAGGTTCGTGGCCCTGCTTCATGTGCTGCCGGCTTTGCTATGGCTGCCGCAGGCGGGCCTGCTTGCCTTTTCGGTTGGAAAGATCGCCGATGGCGCATCGGTGATGGCAATCCTGCCAGCGGCTGTGGCTGTCCTCATCCTTGGCCTGATCAAGGCCTTTCTGGAAAAAATCGCGGCGAGGCAATCGTTTCGCGCTGCACGCACCGCACTGTCGCAGCGACGGCTGGAAGCACTGAATGCCGTAGCGCAGGTGTCGCCACTCGATCTGTCGCGCACGGCATCCGGGGAGGTTGCTGGCGTCGTTGCCGAGACGGCGGAAGCGCTGGTGCCCTATCTTTCCCGTTTCCAGCCGGCGCGGATGAAAGCCACCATCGTCCCCTTGGTGTTCGTGCTGGCAATCCTGCCATTCACCTGGATTGCGGCCCTCGTGCTGCTCCTCTCCATGCCGACCATCCCGCTTTTCATGGCGCTGATCGGCTGGCAGGCAAAGGCTGCCAGTGAAAAGCAGCTGGCCGAGACCGGCAACATGAATGCCTTCCTGCTCGATCGCCTGCGCGGGCTGGAAACGATCCGGGCGCTTGAAGCCGTCGATCTGACCGCTGGACGCCTGAGCAGAGACGCGGAAAACCTCAAGAAGCGGACAATGGCGGTGCTGCGGATCGCCTTTCTCTCCTCGGCCGTGCTGGAACTTTTCGCCGCCCTCGGTGTTGCGATGACCGCCGTTTATATCGGTTTTCATCTGCTCGGTTTTCTCGATTTCGGCGCATGGGGCGAGAAGCTGACGCTTGCCGAGGGGCTCTTCATTCTGCTGCTGGCCCCCGCTTTCTTCGAGCCATTGCGGGAATTATCTGCCGTGTGGCATGACCGTGCAGCCGGCGAAGCAGCACTCGGCGCGCTTGGCACATTGACGGAAGGCGGCACCACCATCGTGGGCGAGGGCACCGAAGCCGTGTTAACCCCAAACCCGATGCCCGGTTTGGTGGAACTGGATAATCTCTCCTTCGCCTATCCGAATTCTCCACCCGTCATTCAAAATCTCAACCTTGCGGTTCAGCAGGGCGAGAGAGTTGCGATTCTCGGGCCTTCCGGTTGTGGCAAATCCACTGTACTCTCCTTGATTGCCGGGTTGGCCGAGGCTGGCAGCGGCACAATAAGGATCGCCGGCGTGACGCTCGATCATGCGAGTGCCGACGGGCTGCGCAGGACAATCGGCTGGGTCAGCCAGAAGCCGTTCTTTTTTGCCGGTTCCCTGAAGGCGAATATTCGCTTTGGCCGTGCAGGTGTTGGTGAAGGCATGGTGGAAGAGGTGCTGCGCCGCACCGGGCTGGATACATTGTGGCATGCGCGCCGGCATCTGCCGATCGGAGATGGCGGATATGGCATTTCAGGCGGGGAAGCCGTGCGGCTCGCCATTGCGCGCGCCTTTGCCGATCCCGCAACGCAGCTGGTTCTGGTGGATGAGCCAACGGCGCATCTCGACCGGGAGACGGCGGCTCTGGTGACGGAAAACCTGCTGCAGCTTGCAAAGGGCAGGACATTGATTGTCGCAACACATGATCCGGTGCTCGCGGCACGCATGGACAGGATCGTGGACATAACGGCGATCCATTCGGGGGAACGGTCATGATTGCGCGTTTTGCCATATTGAAACCCGTCATCGCGCTGTTCTGGTCGGCGCGACGCGGTATGCTGCTTGCCGGTGCCGTTCTGGCGGCAACCACGGTGCTGGCGGGCATCGGCCTGCTCGGCGTTTCCGGCTGGTTCATCACGGCCACCGCAATTGCCGGTCTTCTGCCGGCCACGGCCTACGCATTTGACGTCTTTGCGCCGTCGGCAGCGATCCGCCTGCTGGCGCTGTCGCGCACCGCCGCGCGTTATGGCGAACGTATGACCACCCATGAAGCAACGCTGTCCGTGCTTGCAGCTCTTCGGGAAAAGCTGTTTCGCGGCTTTGCCGCGCCGCAGGCGGCAAAAACTCTGGAGGCAAGGCCCGCCCGTCTGCTGAACCGTCTGACCGCGGATATCGACGCGCTGGATTCGCTTTATCTACGCGTATTGGTGCCCGCGGCCGTTGCTGTTCTTGCCGCCATCGCGACAGGTATCGGGCTTGCTTTTCTCAGCCCGCTTGCAGGTGCTCTGGCGGCGATCTTCCTTGTCGCGGCGGGGCTCGGCATTTCGGTGCGGTCGGCATTGCGGGCGGAAAAATTCTCACGCCGCCGGGCAATCGGGCTTGAAGCGCTCCGCGCCCGCACGGCTGATCTCGTCAACGGACAGGCGGAATTGCTGACGACATCCCGTCTTTCCGCGCAGATTACCGCAGTAAAGCAGGCGGACGACTATCTGTCTGTCTGCGACGACCGCCTGAACCGGATCGAAACGAATGCCGGCTTTTCCTTCGGCATGTCAGCGGCGGTTCTTTTGAGTGCGGCTCTCCTCGGCATGGCCTGGCTTGCGGAACAGGGGGCGGTGACTGCGCCGGCTGCGGCCCTCGGTCTGCTCGTCTGTTTCGCTGCGCTGGAGCCCTTCACGGCGCTGCGCCGTGGTGCAATGGAACTCGGGCGCACGCTCTTTTCGGCAAGACGCATCGCGCCGCGTCTTTCCGCCGAGGCAGCCGTCAACTGTCTGTGCGTGCCTGCCACCGGCATGGCGGCCGAGCTTGATGGCGTGCGGCTGGAGCGGGACGGGAACGAAAACGCCGTTCTGACAAATATCAACCTTGCGATTGCCGCCGGAGAAACGGTCGCGATTATCGGGCCGAGCGGTGCCGGCAAGACCAGCCTCATTCAGCTTCTGGCGGGCGAATTGCAGCCGGCGGCGGGCACGGTCAGCGCTTTGCCGTGCTCTCTCATGACGCAGCGCAGCCAGCTTTTCCGCGACAGCATCGCCGATAATCTGAGGCTGGCAAAACCTGCCGCGACCGAGCGTGAAATGTGGGACGCCCTGCAATCGGCAGGCCTTGGTGAGCACGTCAAAACCCTGGCCGCCGGGCTGGATACAAAGCTTGGCGAGGCGGGGCAGGGCCTCTCCGGCGGCCAGTCGCGGCGGCTTGCACTTGCCCGCTTCCTGCTGCGCGACAAACCGCTCTGGCTTCTCGACGAGGTGACGGAAGGGCTCGACGGCGAGACCGCCCGCGACGTGCTGGGCCGGCTGTTTGCCAGGGCACAGGGAAAGACTGTCGTGATGATCACCCATAATCGCCGTGAGGCGGAATTTGCCGATCGCATCATCGTACTGAAAGAGGGTCGCCAACTTGATCAATGTCAAAGCGGCACCCCGGAATACGACGTAATGCTGCAAACATTGCGTCCGGACTGAGTGATTTTTTCAGGGCCGGCGCCGTCTCGTAACAGAAGGCCGGCCTTTCCTGAAAGGTGGGGTAAAAACATGGAACTCGACATCGTGGCGCTATCGCGCCTGCAATTCGCGGTTACCGCTTTATATCACTTTCTATTCGTTCCCCTGACGATCGGACTATCGGTGGTGATCGCCATCATGGAAACGGTCTATGTCATGACCGGCCGCGTGATCTGGCGGCAGATGACGAAATTCTGGGGCACATTGTTCGGCATCAATTTCGTGCTTGGTGTTTCCACCGGCATCGTCATGGAATTCCAGTTCGGCATGAACTGGAGCTATTACAGCCACTATGTCGGTGATATTTTCGGTGCGCCGCTGGCGATCGAAGGAATGATGGCCTTCTTTCTGGAAGCCACCTTTGTCGGTCTGTTCTTTTTCGGCTGGGACAAGCTGTCGAAACTTGGCCATCTCATCGCAACATGGTGCGTGGCGATAGGCTCGAACTTCTCGGCGCTATGGATATTGATCGCCAATGGCTGGATGCAGAACCCGGCGGGATCGGCTTTCAACCCCCAGACCATGCGCATGGAAGTGACTGACTTCTTCGAGGTACTGTTCAACCCGGTGGCGCAGGCGAAGTTCGTCCATACCGTTTCTGCGGGCTATGTGACCGCCTCCATCTTCGTGCTCGGCGTTTCGGCCTGGTATGTTCTCAAGGGGCGTCACGTTGATCTCGCCAAGCGGTCGATGACGGTCGCCGCTTCCTTCGGTCTGGCGGCGGCGCTGTCGGTTGTCGTGCTCGGTGACGAAAGCGGATATCTTTCGACCGAACACCAGAAGATGAAGCTCGCCTCCATCGAGGCCATGTGGGAAACGGAACCGGCGCCGGCGCCTTTCACCGTCATCGGTTTTCCCGATCAGGAAGCGCGTGAGACGCATTTCGCCGTCAAAATCCCTTGGGTCATGGGTCTTATCGGCACCCGCTCGCTCGACACGGAAATCCCCGGCATCAACGATCTGGTGGAGCTGGCAAAGAACCGCATCCGCGATGGCATCAAGGCCTATGATGCGTTGATGCAGATACGCGCTACCGGCAAGGGCGCGGAACTGCCCGAAGAGGTGCGTGGCACCTTTGCGGAACTTGGCCACGAACTTGGTTACGCCCTGCTGCTGAAACGTTATGTCGACGATCCGCGCCAGGCGACCGAGGAACAGATCGCCAAGGCGGCCGCCGATACTATCCCGCATGTGCCGACGCTGTTCTGGGCCTTCCGCATCATGGTCGGTCTTGGCATGTTCTTCATTCTGTTGACGGCGACCTTCTTTTATCTCTCGGCCCGCCGCCGGCTGGATCGCTATCCGCTGTTGCTGAAGGTGGCCGTCTTCGCCATCCCGCTGCCGTGGATCGCGGTTGAAATGGGCTGGATAGTTGCGGAATTCGGTCGCCAGCCATGGATCATCGAGGGCGTGCTGCCGACGGCCGCCGCCGTCTCCAGTCTCAGCGCCTCGACGGTTCTGATTACGCTTCTGTGTTTCATCGCCATCTACACGGTGCTGTTCATCGTCGAAATGGGGCTGATGCTGAAGGCGATCCGCAAGGGGCCTGATCCGGATCACGAGCCGGAAGCGCCGCTCGTTCCTGAAAAACTCGTCGCTGCGGAGTAAACGATCATGATATTGCACCAACTCATCGACTACGAAATCCTCCGCGTTATCTGGTGGCTGCTGCTCGGCGTGGTGCTGATCGGATTTGCCGTCACCGGCGGTTTCGATCTGGGCACCGGCGCGCTTTTGCCCTTCGTCGCGAAAACGGATCTCGAGCGGCGCGTCGTCATCAATTCCATCGGCCCGGTCTGGGAAGGCAATCAGGTCTGGCTCATCCTTGGCGGCGGCGCCATCTTTGCCGCCTGGCCGCCGCTTTATGCGGTGTCGTTTTCAGGGTTTTACCTGGCGATGTTCGCCACCCTGTTTGCGCTGATCCTGCGACCGGTCGGTTTCAAATACCGCTCCAAGCGTGAGAGCACGACATGGCGCAGTGCCTGGGATTGGGCGCTGTTTATAGGCGGCTTTGTTCCTGCGCTGATCTTCGGTGTGGCGGTCGGCAATGTGCTGCAGGGCGTCCCCTTCCGCTTCAATGACGACTTGAGGATTTTCTACGACGGCACGACGCTGTTCGAACTTCTCAACCCTTACGCCATCCTCTGCGGCCTCGTTTCCGTTGCCATGCTGGTGATGCATGGTGCTGCCTGGCTGGTGCTGAAGACCGAAGGCCCGGTTGCAGCCCGCGCCCGCAGTTTCGGCAGCATTGCCGCACTCGCCACATCAGTTCTTTTCGCACTCGGCGGCGTTCTGCTGTGGCTTGGTGTCGATGGGTATCGCTTCACCTCGGAAGTCGTGACCGACGGTCCGTCCAATCCGCTGTCAAAGACGGTCGAGGTCGCAAGCGGCGTCTGGTTTGCGAATTATGCGGCCCATCCCTGGATGATGCTGGCGCCGGCGCTCGGTCTTGCCTTCCCGCTCGTCGCCTTCCTGTTGTTCAGGGTCGGGCGTGAGGTGCTGGCGCTACTTTCCAGTTCGCTTGCCATTTTCGGCATCATCTCGACGGTCGGGCTGACGATGTTTCCCTTCATCCTGCCGTCGTCGATCGATCCGAAATCGAGCCTGACGGTCTGGGATGCATCGTCCAGCCATATGACGCTGTTCATCATGCTGGTCGTCGCCCTCATCTTCATCCCCATCATCGTTGCTTATACCTCATGGGTCTATCGCGTGCTGTGGGGCAAGGTTGATGAAAAGGCGATCCGCGACGACAGCGGCCACGCCTATTGATATCAAACAGAAGGAGATCGACCATGTGGTATTTCGCCTGGCTGCTTGGCCTGCCTCTCGCCGCCATCTTCGCCGTCATGAACGCGATGTGGTATGAGCTGATGGAAGAAAACGCCAGAAAGGCCGAGGCCAAGCCGGAAAAATAGTGTTTCGGGGCACGAGGTAAAAAAGGGCGGCATCCGTTGTGAATGCCGCCCTTCCTGTAAAAATCGCCGCGCTTGACGTGCGGCTTCAGTGGATTGCGATGCCGCGCTTGTCCGCTTCTTCCTTGATGATGTCTTCGACCAGCGCTCTCTTGAGATTTGGGTTTCCCAGAAGATAGTCGTCGGCAATCTCGAAAATCGATTTCGGGTTCTCGGTCCTGTGCAGGGTGTCGAGGTCCTGGCCGATCTGCTCTCGCAAGCTAGAATAGTCGTCCATCGCGGCTCTCCCGTTCGCTGGTTCAGTCCAGAAGGTCGGCAGGAACCTTGCCGCCGTTCTCTGACAGTTTCTTGATAACGGCCTTATGCAGCCAGATGTTCATGGTGGCGGAATCCGAGGTGTCGCCGGTATAGCCGAGTTCACCGGCCAGTTCCTTTCTGGCGGTGAGGCTGCTGTCCAGATTGAGCGCCTTCAGAAGGTCAACGATTGAACGTTTCCAGTCGAGTTTCTGTCCGTTCTGCTTGACGGCCGCATCCAGAATGGAGGCGACGTCGACGTTGCCCGTGCTTGCCGAAGGTGTGGCTGCTGGAGCAGGTGCTGCTGGCTGGGCCGGTGCGGCCGGGCTTGCGGTTGTTGCAGTTGGAGCCGAAGCTTGTGGAGCGGCTTCGGCCTTGCCGAAAATCGCGTTCTTGATCTTGTCGAAAAAGCTCATTGTGTCCTCCCTTTATCGGCGAAATGCGCGCCCGACGGCGATGAGAATGCAGGCGCCGATGAAACCCGCGATGAGATATCCAATCCAGCCTCCGAGCGAAATGCCCACAAGCCCCAGAAGGAAATTGGCGACGATGGCGCCAACGATGCCGAGGATGATGTTCATGAAAACACCCATGTTGCTTTTCATGAACTGTTCAGCGAGCCAGCCGGCCACGCCGCCAATGATGATTGCTGCAATCCAGCCGATTTGTGCGTCTTCCATAACAGGCCTTTCCTTTGTGAGAGAGGTCCACCGGCATATGGACAGGCTTTTGCGCGCACTGATCCCCCCGCCTTGAATCGACCCCAGGCGAGGCAATAACGAAAATGCTGGCGGTTGGTTCCGTGCGGCGGGCTGTATCGCGGCCCTTTCGTTCAGCTCCGGCTTTGGAAGTCCAGCCCGATATCCAGAACCGGCGCACTATGGGTCAGCCAGCCGACGGAGATGAGATCGACGCCGGTTGCGGCAATAATGGCGGCTGTTTCCGGGTTGATCCGGCCGGAGGCCTCGATGATCGCACGACCGGCGACGATTTCCACCGCTTCGCGCAGCTGTTCCGGCGTCATATTGTCCAGAAGAACGGCATCGACGCCTTCCTCCATCGCCTCGCGCAATTGTGCGAGCGTATCGACCTCCACTTCGATCTTGACGAGATGTCCAACACCCTGCCGGGCGCTGCGGATAGCCTCGCGCACGCCCCCGGCCACGGCGATGTGGTTGTCCTTGATGAGTACGGCGTCATAAAGGGCGAAACGGTGGTTCATGCCGCCGCCGGCGCGCACGGCATATTTTTCCAGCGCCCTGAGACCCGGCGTGGTCTTGCGGGTGCAGGCGACGGAGGCTCTGGTGCCGGAGATGGCGGCTGCGATCTTTGCGGTGACTGAAGCAATGCCCGACAGATGGCCGAGGAAATTAAGCGCAGTGCGCTCCCCGGTCAAAAGGCCGCGCGAGGGACCTTCGATTGTCGCGATGATATCACCGGGTACGACGGTCGCCCCATCCTGCACGTGGCGCTTCATCACGATTGCCGGGTCGACGAGCTGGAATGCGAGCTCCGCGGCATCGAGACCGGCGATGACGCCCGGTTCCCGTGCGGCCATGACAACGACGGAACGATGATCGGCGGGAATGACAGCGGCGGAGGTTATATCGCCGGCGAGCCCGAGATCTTCCAGTAGGGCGTTGCGGACGAGCGGTTCCACGATGAGGCGTGGCAGGGGGGAAAGGGTCATGTCAGGCGCTCCGCGCAATACTGGGGGAGGAAAGGCTGCTGGAGGAAAGGTCGCGGGCAATGGCGATGATGTCGGTCAGGCAAAGCCTGCGCCTTGTGGCGGTCACGTCCTTTTCCGGGAAATCGTTACGGAAATGGCCGCCGCGCGATTCCGTGCGCAGGGCCGCGAAGACGGCGATGGCGAGCCCGACAATGGCGGGATCGGACGCCGGGCCATTCTGTTCGGCGAGCGGCAGAAGATCGCGGATCGCCTCGGTCAACCCGGCTTCATGTCTTGCGATGCCGAGATGGCGGGAGACGATTGGCCTGACGATAGATGGGTCTGCGGCCGAAAGAACAGGCGTCGCGAATGGTGTGACGGTCGCCACCGGTTTCGATGTCGACTGGCCGGCAATATCTTTCGCCGCGCGCATGCCCATGGCGGCCGCTTCCAGCAGGGAGTTGCTGGCAAGCCGGTTGGCCCCGTGAAGGCCTGTGCAGGCGGTTTCGCCCGCAACCCAGAGGCCCGGCACGGAACTGCGGCCATTCCCGTCAGTGGCGACACCGCCCATGTGATAATGTACGGCGGGACGGACGGGAACCAGCTCGTAAGCGGGGTCTATTCCGGCCTCGCGGCAGAGCAGGTCTATCGAGGGAAAACGCGAAGCAAAACCGTTGCCGAGCGCCTTGCGGGCATCGAGAAAGACCCTGCCACCCCGCAGGATTTCCCGGTCGATGGCGCGGGCGACAATATCGCGGGAGGCAAGCTCGGCACCCGGGATGGCCGCCATGAAACGTTCGCCGTTTTCATTGAGCAGCAGCGCGCCTTCGCCCCGCACCGCCTCGCTGACCAGCGCCAGCGGCCGCCGGTGGGAGGAAAGCGCCGTCGGATGGAACTGGACGAATTCCATATCGGCAAGCACGGCGCCAGCGCGCGCGGCAAGCATGATGCCCTGTCCATAATTGCCGGAAGGATTGGTCGTCGCCTCATAAAGCCCGCCGAGTCCGCCCGTTGCGAGAATGACCTTCGTGGCCGGCAGAATAAAACTGCCCTTTTGTCCGGCGCAGACGAGACCGGTCAAGGCCCCGTCTTCCGTCAGCAGCCGGCGCACCTCCGTGCCTTCCAGAACTGCAATGGACGGCGTGTTGAGAGCGGCGGCCGCAAGAGCACTGACAATGGCCGCGCCCGAGCCGTCACCTTCGGAATGGAGGATGCGGCGACGGCTATGGGCGGCTTCCAGTCCAAAGACGAGTTTGCCCTGCGCATCGCGGTCAAAACGGACGCCGGCGCTCTCCAGTGCATCAATGACGTCAGGGGCGGCGGAGACGATGCCCGCTGCCATATCCGCGTCGCAGAGGCCATCACCCGCGGCAAGCGTATCGGCGAGATGGAGGGCTGCGCTGTCATCCGCGCCAAGACTGGCCGCAATGCCGCCCTGCGCCCAGGCGCTGGATGTCTCTCCGCCGAGGGCGCTGCGCGTCAGAAGCAGCACAGGCTGTGGCGCAAGCGTCAGCGCCGCCATCAGGCCCGCTATGCCGCTGCCGACGATGACCGTCCTGCCCGCATATTGCGACAGCGCTTCGCTCATACCGCCAGCATCCTTTCCACCGCGCGGCGGGCCGCGACCGCGATCGCCGGATCGACGGTCACTTCGTGGCGGTTTTCCTCAAGTGCCGTGCGGATATTGCCGAGCGTGATGCGCTTCATGTGGGGGCAGAGATTGCAGGGGCGGATGAATTCGACATCCGGGTGATGCACGGCGACATTGTCGCTCATCGAGCATTCCGTCAAAAGCACCACGCGGGCCGGCCGCTCCCGGCCGACATAATCTGACATGACGGCGGTGGAGCCGGAAAAATCCGCAGCCTCGACGACATCGGGCGGACATTCCGGATGCGCCAGCACGGTGACGCCCGGATGGCTTTCCCGCAATTCCCTGATGTCATCGGCGGTGAAAAGCTCGTGCACCTCGCAATGGCCGCGCCAGGCGATCAGCTCGACACTGGTTTCCCGCGCCACGTTCTTCGCCAGATATTCATCCGGCAGCATCAAAACGCGCGGCACGCCGAGCGATTCCACCACCTGGCGGGCATTGCCGGAGGTGCAGCAGATGTCGGAAGCCGCTTTCACTGCCGCCGATGTATTCACGTAAGTGACGACCGGAACGCCGGGATAGGCCTTGCGCAGAAGCGCTATGTCTTCGGGCGTGATGGAATCGGCGAGCGAACAGCCGGCGGCCATATCCGGAATGAGCACGGTTTTTTCCGGATTGAGCAGTTTTGCCGTCTCGGCCATGAAATGAACGCCGGCCAGAACGATCACATCCGCCTCCACCTCCATCGCCTTGCGGGCGAGGGCCAGGCTGTCGCCGACGATATCGGCGACGCCGTGGAAGATTTCCGGTGTCTGGTAATTATGGGCGAGGATGACGGCGTTGCGCTTGCGTTTCAGCTCAAGGATCGCATCCACATCGTCCTGAAAGCCCATCCATTCGGCCTTGGGGATGACGCGGCTGACGCGGTCATAAAGGCTTGCGGCAGAAATCTGTTCGTTCACGGCGCTCTCCCATTTATACTCTTTTTGAGCATATCTATGGCAAAGAGATATTCTCATTATGAGCATATGTCAATTGCGGGAGAGTGGCAGTTTCGTTCCGGAAAGGGCGCGTTCATCGAGAACCGTCTGGCGGAAGCGGAAAAGCTTTGCCGGGCGGCCGCCGGTTTCGGTCGCCATGTCGCCGGTTTCTTCCACCAGTTGCTGCTGTTCGATCAACCGGCGGAAATTCTGCTTGTGCAGCGTCAGCCCCGCCAGTGCCTCGATGGCGCGCTGTAATTGCAGCAGGGTGAAGGCATCGGCCATCAGCTCGAAAACCACAGGCCGGTATTTGATCTTGGCTCTCAGCCGGGCAATGCCGGTGGCGAGGATGCGGCGGTGATCGGCAAACATGGGTGTGCCGAAATTGATCCGGGGTTCACCCTGGGCTTCCTCGACCAATCCCGCCTCATAGAGCAATTCGTAGCGCTGCAGGGTGAGTTCCTCGTTCCAGCCGCCGCCGTCGAGGCCGAAGGTGAAATCGGCACGCAAATGGCGCTGGCTTTTGCAGGCTGGATCGGAGTCCGCCCAGGCGCGCAGCCTGTCGATGATGGTGTCCAGAACTGCTGGCCGACCCTGACGGTGGTCCTCCCACGGAAAATATTCGTACCAGCCATGCCACAGCGGGCGTCCATTGCCGGATGATTCCTGCTCCCGAACCAGCCCGAGATAGCCGATCGAAATGGTTCTGCCGCCCGGAATGTCGTTGTTCCGGTCGCGGTCGGCGAAGGTGTAGAGTTGCTCGAGATAACCGACGGGGTGATGCGTCTGTTCGTGGATCCATTCCCGCAGCCCGCTCTGAAGCGTTCTGTGCCCGAATTCGAACGGTCCTGAAGGAAGGGCAGTGCCCGCCCGCACGGTCATTACCCGCGGCTCATCTCCGGTAATGGCGGTGACGACGGCAATGAGTTCGGCATGGGCAAGCCCGATGGTCACGGCGACTCCTGTTGCAGGTTGCGATTTCAACCTTCTTTGGCACAGGAAGAGCGGTTCGCCAACAAGCGGACCAAAAGTGCCGCCGGTATTCGCGTAAATCCTAAAATAATGTCCTGTTAGACGAAAGGACGAATTCCTGTGGTTAGTCGCGTATATTTTGTTATGTTATAAAAATGTTATAAGCATTCTAATAGTGTAGAAAGCCGATGTTGGAAGATATATCTCTAGAAGAGACGCTTATTGGCTATTATACGTGGAATATCGGACAGAATCTGGTTTATCTGGATGCTGTGGCCGCTCGTGTGCGGGATTTTTCCTTCGATGAGGCGTCCGGTGGCATTCCGGTGGAAGCGTTCATTGCCCAGGTCGAGATCAACGCTCGGGCGAGGGTGGCAAGGGCTGTCCATAATTCGCTGACGCGCGGTGAGTTTTATGACCAGGAGTACCGGATCGGGCTGAGGTCAGGCGGCTTTCGCTGGCTGCGGACGACAGGCAGGGTAATACATGACTGCGACGGTGTCCCGATGATGGCAATGGGCACGGTGCGCGAGATTGCCGCCCGCAAGGTCTTGTTGATGTAGTCCCCGCCCCGGCGACGAATTCATATTTTATTGTTTTGATGTTTCGGTGACATGGTCCGGCAGGTCGCAACGTTGCTTTTTCAGATCACGCTGGTCGTGAGCCTCGGTGTCGCGGGCATCCGTATCGCCTCGCTCGTGAACGGCGAGGCCGGATATGCGACGGCAGGCCTTGCCGCCAACACGGAAATGCTGTGGACGACCTCACCGGTGCGGGTCGATCCTCGTCGCCAAAACTATGAACGCATCCCGACGCCGCCCGATCTCTATCCCCTCAAAATGCATGCGGATCAGCGCCTGCGCGTGGTTGCCAGCAACCGCTTCACTTTCAAGGGGCAGGAATTCCGGCTGGCGGGCGTGGAGGAAGTCGATCGCAACCGGGTCTGCGCGGGTTCCGATGGCCGCCGTTATGCCTGCGGCCTGAACGCTTTCAAGGCGCTGGAGAACCGATTGCGCGGGAGATATCTCGAATGCCGCGTGGTGGAGGAGGGTGCCGCTGCCCGTTCTATCGAATGCCGGATCAACGGACAGGATGTGCGGGCATTATTGCAATAGGCGATCGGGATTGGCTGCCAACAAGGTGGATCGAAATGATTGCCTGAAGACGAGATTTGCAGGTTCTGGGAAATTTGGTGGAGCTAAGCGGGATCGAACCGCTGACCTCTTGCATGCCATGCAAGCGCTCTCCCAGCTGAGCTATAGCCCCATAAGGGTTCCGGCATTTCTTCCGGTTCCGGGAACCGAAGCGGCTGTTGTTCCGTTCGGTGGCGGCTTACTACTTCGGCTAATCGAAGAGTGCAAGCACAAAAAACAGCCCGGCTTCATTTTTTTGTCGCCGGGCTGATTTATTCAATAGGATCAAGCTTCTTCGTCGTCGCCCGTTACGCCGATGATGCCGGACATGTCGTCATCATCATCGTCTTCGTCGGCTTCGAGGAAGGTGTCGTCATCGTCGTCGATTTCCACGTCGTCGTCGTCGCCCATATCCGGGATCTCGTCGCCGCTGTTGTCTCCGTCGGCGTCTTCCAGCGATACGAGTTCGACTTCCGTGTTTTCGGTATCGACTTCCGCCACTTCCTCTTCTTCAGCCTGCTCCATCTTGGCCTGGGCGGTGCTTTCCTCAAAGAAGGAGAGCGGCCAGGACTTGCCGGTATAGGGAGAAACGACCGGGTCGCGGTTCAGATCGTAGAACTTCTTGCCGGTATCGGGGTCGGTGCGCTTGGTACCAAGTTCCGCTTTTGCCACTGTCTAAGCCTCAAATTGTCGAATGAGTTTCGGTGTGTACGCCGTAAAACCGGCATAGACGGTAAAATTTCTAGCCGGTCCCCTTAATCGTTGCGGTCTTTCGTGTCAAAGACAAACTTCGGATGTCGCCTTCCCTTGCCGCAAGCTGTATGCGGGGATGCTCATAAATATCGGGAAACATCCCGTACTCCATATTGTATCAATGACCAATGCACAGGCAGAAAGCTTCATGACCTTCACGATCGCCATAGACGGGCCGGCTGCGGCGGGCAAAGGCACCTTGTCACGCAGGATTGCGCAGACCTATGGTTTCCATCATCTCGATACCGGGCTGACCTACAGGGCGACGGCCAAGGCGCTTCTTGATGCCGGCCTGCCGCTCGATGATGAGGCCATCGCTGAAAAGGTGGCGCTGGAACTCGACCTTGCCGGCCTCGACCGCTCTGTCCTTTCCCGGCACGATATCGGCGAAGCGGCTTCGAAGATTGCGGTCATGACGCCGGTAAGGCGGGCGCTGGTCAAGGCACAGCAGCGTTTTGCATTAAAGGAGCCGGGCACGGTTCTGGATGGCCGTGACATCGGGACGGTGGTTTGCCCGGATGCGCCGGTGAAGCTTTACGTCACCGCTTCGCCCGACGTCAGGGCGCGGCGGCGTTATGATGAAATCCTCGCCAATGGCAGCGTTGCGGATTATCATGCCATTTTCGCTGAAGTGAAAAAACGCGACGAGCGCGACATGGGCCGCGCCGACAGCCCGTTGAAGCCGGCTGAAGACGCGCACTTGCTAGATACGTCGGAAATGAGTATAGAGGCGGCGTTTCAGGCCGCGCGGACGATCATCGACGCCGCCCTGGAGAAACAGGTTTCTCGCGGAACCGCTTGAATTCGGTCCGCGTTTAGTCCGGAATTGCCCGAAGACATGTCCTTGCGCCGGAAAGCCTTTTGAAAAGGCGGGCATGGGGTCGGGTATCAACAACACTAGCCCACCGGCGCTTTTGTATTCGCCATTGCGCGGATGCAATCAGGAGATTTCATGTCAGTATCTACCCCCACGCGCGAAGATTTCGCAGCGCTTCTCGAAGAATCCTTTGCCTCCAACGATCTTGCCGAAGGCTATGTTGCCAAGGGTATCGTAACGGCAATCGAGAAGGACGTTGCCATCGTCGACGTCGGCCTCAAGGTTGAAGGCCGCGTACCGTTGAAGGAATTCGGCGCGAAGTCCAAGGACGGCACGCTGAAGGTCGGCGACGAAGTCGAAGTTTACGTCGAGCGCATCGAAAACGCTCTCGGAGAAGCCGTTCTGTCGCGCGAGAAGGCTCGCCGCGAAGAAAGCTGGGTCAAGCTCGAAGCCAAGTTCGAAGCTGGCGAGCGCGTCGAAGGCGTTATCTTCAACCAGGTCAAGGGTGGTTTCACCGTCGATCTGGACGGCGCTGTTGCCTTCCTTCCGCGTTCGCAGGTCGACATCCGTCCGATCCGCGACGTTACCCCGCTGATGCACAACCCGCAGCCCTTCGAAATCCTCAAGATGGACAAGCGTCGCGGCAATATCGTTGTTTCGCGCCGCACGGTTCTCGAAGAGTCGCGTGCAGAGCAGCGTTCTGAAATCGTTCAGAACCTCGAAGAAGGCCAGGTTGTTGACGGCGTCGTCAAGAACATCACCGATTATGGTGCGTTCGTTGACCTCGGCGGCATCGACGGCCTGCTGCACGTTACCGACATGGCATGGCGCCGCGTCAACCATCCTTCGGAAATCCTCAACATTGGCCAGCAGGTCAAGGTTCAGATCATCCGCATCAACCAGGAAACCCACCGCATCTCGCTCGGCATGAAGCAGCTCGAGTCTGATCCGTGGGATGGCATCTCCGCCAAGTACCCGGTTGGCAAGAAGATCTCCGGTACGGTCACGAACATCACCGACTACGGTGCATTCGTTGAGCTGGAGCCGGGCATCGAAGGCCTGATCCACATTTCCGAAATGTCCTGGACCAAGAAGAACGTCCATCCCGGCAAGATCCTGTCCACGAGCCAGGAAGTCGACGTTGTCGTTCTCGAAGTCGATCCGTCCAAGCGCCGTATCTCGCTCGGCCTCAAGCAGACGCTGGAAAACCCGTGGCAGGCATTTGCCTACAGCCATCCGGCCGGCACTGAAGTTGAAGGCGAAGTCAAGAACAAGACTGAATTCGGTCTGTTCATCGGCCTCGAAGGCGATGTCGACGGCATGGTTCACCTGTCGGATCTCGACTGGAACCGTCCGGGCGAGCAGGTCATCGAAGAGTACAACAAGGGTGACGTCGTCAAGGCTGTCGTTCTTGACGTTGACGTCGAGAAGGAACGCATCTCGCTCGGCATCAAGCAGCTCGGCAAGGATTCCGTCGGCGAAGCCGCGACCTCCGGCGATCTGCGCAAGAACGCCGTTGTTTCGTGCGAAGTCATCGCCGTCAACGACGGTGGCGTGGAAGTGAAGCTCGTCAACCACGAAGACATCACCTCCTTCATCCGCCGCAACGATCTCGCACGCGATCGCGACGATCAGCGTCCGGAGCGTTTCTCGGTCGGTCAGGTTTTCGACGCTCGCGTCGTCAACTTCTCCAAGAAGGACCGCAAGGTCATGCTTTCGATCAAGGCGCTGGAAATCGCTGAAGAGAAGGAAGCCGTCGCACAGTTCGGTTCGTCCGACTCGGGCGCTTCGCTCGGCGACATCCTCGGCGCGGCTCTGAAGAACCGCGGCGAATAATCGCTTCGATCCTTTGAAAATGAAGAACCCGCCGGAATTTCCGGCGGGTTTTTTATTGGGTTTATTGTCCGCGTCAGGAATGGAAGAGCGGCACGGTGCTCAGAGCATGCCGCTCATCCGCAGATAATAGTTTTCAGCGCTGTCATCGGAAGCTGCTTCCGGCTCATCGGTCTCGTCATTGGCGGCGACACGTTCTTCGGCTTCATCCTGAGCGCCAGGATTTTCACCCTCCGGTTCGCCTTCCGCCTCCTCCTCGGAAAACGGCCCGCTTCCGCGATGCGGACTTTCCGATTCGTGATCGTCTTCCGCCGGGGGGTAGGCGACAAGTGGTAGCGGCGTGCCTTCTTTCGCAAGAGCCGCCGCGATCAGCGATTGCGACGCCGATTGTTCCAGCATCGCCATTCTGGCTTCCGGATCGATGGCGGCGCGGGGAAGGGGCTGGGCTTCGGGCCTATTGGCAACTGTTTCCGTTTCCTCGCCGGACGGGCGGGCGGCGGCCGTTGCCGAAGCGGTTTTTTCGGCAGGCTGTTCTTCCGGCTGCTGTGGCGGAATGCCCGGTGGAGTGGCGGCGGGCTGGGGCGTGGCTGTTGCCCTGGCAGGAAGTTTGCCGGTCAGGGCGGCAAGCAGCAGGTTTTCCATATCCCGGGCATCGCCTGCAGGTTGGCCGGATGGCTGGAGCAAGGTTGTCCGCACGTCCTTCTGTTCGGCCTTCACCACATCCCGAAGCGGCAGGGCAGGGCGCGTTTCGACATTTTCTGCCCGTGAGGATTTTGACGCATGGGTCTCCGCCGGTACGGTCACTTCCTTTGCCACGTTTCCCGTTTGCAGTTGAGGCGGACGTACCGCGCTTTCGGCTTTTCCGTCCGCTCTTGCGGCTTCAGGTGAAGAATCGGGCAGGTCGGCGGGTGAGGCAGGAAGATTGGTCCGCAGGTCCGGCAATGCGGGCTGTGCGGTGGCCATGGCTTTTACCGCTGCGGCACCAAGGGCAGGCAGGCTGATGAATTGGGACAGGAGCCTGCCGGTTGTCTGCGCATTTGACAGTTGCGCGGCCGCAGCCGCATTCGGGCGGCTGTCCGCGTTCTGGCCTTGGGGTGTCTGGGCCTTCGGTTGTGGTGGCTGTGCTGGCGTTGGATTGGCCGAATTATTCTGCTGATAGGAAGAGACGACCGCCTTTGCGGCAAGATCCATTCCCTTGTAGCGGGAAAGCTCGATCAGAAGTGCGAGGCGTGCGGCATCCGGTCCCGTCGGCTGTTTCAGGATTTCGGCCAGCATTGAAAGGCTCAATCCCTGCAGGACCTTTGCGACCTGTTGTTCCAGTGCCAGACGCTGCGGGGCGGGCAGGGCGCGAATGGCGTCCGTCAGACGCACCACGTAGGCCTGAATGGCTTCGCCGTCCTGTCTTGGCAGGTTCATCAGCTTGCCGAGCGTTTCCGCCAGAATGGCGGTGCTGCGGGAAAGCTGAAATTCGCTGGCGAGAGAGGCGATCGCGGCTCTGGCAAAAAGACCGCTGCCATTGTCGGGTGCGGCATTGCTTGCCTGTGGCTGCGCGACCTCTTTCTGCTGCCCGCGCGGTGTCGGTGTGGCTGAGGCTCCATAGGCGGCATCGGCGGCCGGAATTTTCGGTACAGGCGGTAACATGTTGCGCTCCGTTCCTATCGATTACCGCCGCTGGCTGCGAAAGGGCCCTCCTGGCTCTCTGATCCGCATTTGGCTGTATGTTGAAAGATTGCCGCGCCGGTGATGTACAGGTGTCATCTCGCCCGCTCATGCGGGAGCGCCGTGCGCGCCACCGGCCCGAATGCCAGCTGTTGTCGGAGCACACAGAATCATCAAGCCGAAGCTTGACCTGCAGATATTAAGATTTGGCTAACCACGGGCAGTGCCGTTCACTGGCGTCGTCAGGGAGAAACGCCGATGAACATGCGGTAAAGCCCGTTATCGTCGGAATTGACCGATGAAATGTGATCCGGGTCGCTGATCGTCTGATCCAGAGCCTCCGGCGGCATCGCATCGAGCCAGCTCGCCTTTGGAAAGCTTCTCTCCGGACGGATATCTTCAGGGGCGATGAGGTTATCTTCCTCGACCGGCGCGACAAAAACAACGTCATCCGGGACAAGCGACGGGGCAGCCATGGAGAGCAGCGTCTGTGCCGCATTCTGTTCGGCATCGTGACTGGCGGTGCCGGATATGCCTGAAATATCGGACATGTCTGAACTCACATCATGTTTCGCTCAAGTGACTATTGGGAAGCAGCAATCATGCCGCCTTTTTCTTCAGCAGTTCATAAAGGCCATTGTCGTCGATCGAGATCGGCAGAATGGTGTCTCGGGCATCCTCGATAACGGCCTGCGCATCGAGCAGTTTTTCGGCGTCGTCTTCCGCTTCAGCTGGCGACGCAGGTGCATCCTTGCCTGCAGCTTCTTTATCGTTTTCAGGAGGAGCAGGTTCAGCGGCCGGCGTGGCGGCAAGTACGGAAATCAGGGCCATTTCCGAAGAAATATCGACTGGACCCTGCCCGCCTGCCGCGTCCGTTTTTTCATCGGCGGAGGCGTCCAGATGTTCTTTGACGACATCCTGCAATTCCTGCACGTCTTCAAGCTTGCCCTGCGCATCGCGGGTCTGGATATCCTGTTCCCGCTCGGCGGCAACTTCCGCATCGTTGATCTCGCCGATGCGATTTTCCCCGCGCTCAGCCTGCAATTCTTCCTTACTCTTCGGGTCTGCGACATCTTCAAGGCGCTGGATGACCTTCAGCGTCTCCCGTGTCATGAAGCGCGTACCTTGCGCCTGCTCGTTCAGCGCATCCTTGACGGCGCGCGCGGCATCGCCATAAGGGTTGGCGATGGCGGCGATCATCTGTTGTGCCGAAACACCGAGTTCCTTGAGACCCGTGGATTCTTCCAGATCATCGACGGTTCGGGGCAGGGTGGCGCGGGCCGCCATGATGGCCTTCGACAGCTGCTCGCCGAAATCCTCTTCCTTGCCTGACAGGCCGGCGCCTGCGGCGATACGTGCAGCAAGGGCGGCCATGGGATCTGTCTTGGCGCCGACGCCGTTGTTCAGAACCTCCAGGACCTGCGCTTCCGAGACACCGAAGGATGTCAGGGAAATCTTCGTGGCTTTTCCCTGTGCATCGGTTTTTTCGAAATTTTCGGTCAGGGTCAGCGCGTCCTGAAGCCTCTGCGCGAAAGAGGTGTTCGATTCATCGGCTTCCTGGGTGATGCCGAGGGCGGAGGAGAAGCGGGAAACAAGCGAGGCGAAGGGATCCGCGTCCGGCTTCATGATGCCGAACAGATAGGCGCTTATCTTTTCATTGGCGACACGCTGGCTTTCGTCCGGCTGCGGCTGCGTTTTGACCGCGTCATCCTTTTGGGTGCCGTTTGCCTTTTCCTGCTCTTCGCGCTGGCGTTCCTCGATGGTCTCGACCATCGACCGCATGATGTCGCTGACTGCAATGCCTGCCGTCTGCTGTAGCGGAGTAATCATCTGGAAAGTCCCCGGCCGCCCAAAGTTGCGGCCGAGAATAGGCAGTTCTGGTAAATCAGTGCTTAAACAATCTGCGCGAACGCTCAGCTATGGGCGAAAATATCCGTTTCTTCCCAGCCGAGGAGGTCGAGCTTCGCGCGGGTCGGCAGAAAGGCGAAACAGGCATCGGCGTGATCGAGGCGACCGTCGCGGATAAGGCGGGCTGTCAGCTTGTCGCGCAGCGCATGCAGGTAAAGCACGTCGGAAGCGGCATATTCAAGCTGCGCGGGCGACAGGGTTTCCGCTGCCCAGTCCGACGATTGCTGCGCCTTGGAAATATCGATTTCCAGCATTTCCTTCAGATTGTCCTTCAGCCCATGCCGGTCCGTATAGGTGCGGGTCAGGCGCGAGGCGATCTTGGTGCAGAAAACCGGTGTGGTCGTCACGCCGAAGGTGTGGAACAGAACGGCAATGTCAAAACGGCCATAATGAAAGATTTTCTGGCGGGCGGGATCGGCAAGCATCCGGACGAGGTTCGGGGCCTCCTTCTGGCCGGCGGCGATGCGGATGACGTCTGCCGTGCCGTCGCCCGGCGAAAGCTGGACGACGCAGAGGCGGTCACGGCGCGGCACCAGTCCCAGCGTTTCCGTGTCGATGGCGATGGCGCCGGTATAACGTGCGGCATCTTCGGCGGAAATATCGCCTTCGTGGTAACGGATGGGTGCGGCCATGTCTTGCTCCAGGAATTTCCAGTTCGTTGCTCCGGCTATAACGGAAAGAGCGGGCGGACGATACCGTTTTATAGGCCCGCCCAAGGTCCTTCGCGCGCCTCTTGGCACTTGCCTTTGCGAAAGTCCCCGGGTTAGGTTCGGGAAATCCTTTTCTTCCAGATTGCATGAAATTCCCGATGACAAAGAAAATCTATCTCGCCGGACCGGAAGTTTTCCTCCCGAACGCGCGTGAAATGCTTGATCTCAAGGCCGCGCTTGCGCGGGAAGCCGGTTTTGTGCCGCTATCGCCGGGTGATCTGCAAATCCCTCCGGCGGATACGAAGATTGGCCACGGTTGCAACATCAATGCCATCGATGAGCAGATGATGCTGGAAGCGGATGCGGTGATCGCCAATCTAACACCGTTCCGTGGTATCGCCGCCGATACGGGAACGAGCTACGAACTTGGGTTCATGTGCGCGCTGGGCAAGCCGGTTTTCGCCTATACCAATGTCGCGGCCAATCATTTCACCCGCATCAAGGCGCATTACGGCGGTATTGCCGCAATTGACGAAACCGGCCGGTATCGCGGGCCGGACGGGCTGTCGATCGAGAATTTCGACATGGTCGACAATCTCATGCTGCATGGCGGGATCGTGCGGCGCGGCGGCGTCATCATCGTCGGCAACGCGTCCGGGGAGGCGCTGTATACGGATCTGGACGCCTACAGGCGCTGCCTCGCTGTGGCCGCCGAAAAATTATTGACAGAGACTGACCCTGACAGAAGAAATCTAGCGGAGACATCATCATGAGCGGTACCATCCTCATCACCGGCGCTACATCCGGTTTCGGACAGGCCACGGCGCAGCGCTTCATCAAGGAAGGCTGGAAAGTCATCGGCACCGGCCGCCGGGCCGAACGCCTGGAAGCATCGGCGAAGGAACTCGGTTCCGCCTTTCATGGTGTCGCTTTCGACATCACAGATGAAGATGCAACTAAAAAGGCGCTTGCGGCACTGCCGGAGGATTTCCGGGACATCGATATCCTCGTCAACAATGCCGGCCTGGCGCTTGGTACGGCGCCTGCGCCGCAGGTGCCGCTGAAAGACTGGCAGACCATGGTGAACACCAACATCACCGGCCTCCTGAACATCACCCATCAGCTTTTGCCGACCCTGATCGACCGCAGGGGCATTGTCGTCAATCTTTCATCGGTGGCTGCGCATTGGCCCTATGCCGGCGGCAATGTCTATGCCGGCACAAAGGCCTTCCTGCGGCAGTTCTCGCTCGGTCTTCGCTCAGACCTGCATGGCAAGGGCGTAAGGGTTACCTCCATCGAACCCGGCATGTGCGAAACCGAATTCACGCTGGTGCGAACCGGCGGCAACCAGGATGCCTCGGACAATCTCTATAAGGGCGTCAACCCGATCACGGCCGAAGATATCGCCAATACGATCTATTGGGTCGCCTCGCAGCCGAAGCATATCAACATCAACAGCCTCGAACTCATGCCGGTCAACCAGTCCTTTGCCGGTTTTCAGGTCTATCGGGAAAGCTGATTTCTCAGTGTATTCCGGGGAGTGCTGAAAAACAGAGCAGGATTTTTCGAGCTATGCAGAAATGCAATGCTGCATTGCGAGACTCGCTCTGTTAAAAAGCGCGGAAGTCGCTATATTCAAATCATCGAAGCGACGCACTCCTCCTCCCAGCGTCGCTCGATGTGGATCGGTGGCACTCCTCCTCCCAGTCGCCGATCAAGTTTGAAGCCTGCCGCACCTCCTCCCGCGGCAGGCTTTTTCCTTTTCTGGGCCTCATTTCCGAAGAGTCTCATGCGCGAGTTTCCGCGCGCCGGCTATGTGCCGGCGGTGCTTTTGCATCTTCCCCCATGGATTTCCGGGGGATTTCGGATTTCTCCGTCAAGGCGACGAGTGCGGAAATCGGACGCGTGTCGATCACGATTTCGTTATGTCTAGATGAATATGCACAGTTTTGTGGCAGTGGGCGGTGCTGGCCCATTGCTTAGCCTCCGGCCTGTGTTTAAGCATGGGCAAAAGAACGCTTGGGAGGTTGCCGGCACGCTTGTGTCTGTGCGCCCGAAAGCGGCGGGGAGAGAATGGCAGACTTTCAAGAGGCGCTGAAGCGGTTTCAGCCGATCGCGGTTTCATCGATCGCTGAAGACGAACTAAGGTTGCGACTACGCGGCCTGCAAGCGCGAATGATCCAGCAGAACATCAAGGCGGTCTGGCTCGATGCATCATCGTCGCTGACCTATTATACCGGCCTGTCGCTCGGTCTTTCCGAACGAATTCACGGCGCCCTGGTGCCGGCGGAAGGCGCCCCGGTCTATGTCAGCCCGACCTTCGAGGAGCCGAAGCTTCAGACCCTGATCCGTATCCCGGGTGAGGTCGTCGTCTGGGAAGAAGATGAAAATCCCTTTGACCTGATGACGACGCGTATCGACGCACTTTCCTGTTCCGGCCATCTTGTCGCTATCGATCCAGCCACACCTTTTGTTTTTGCATCGGCTTTGATGCAGCGTCTGGAAGGACGGATCATTTCCGCCCAGCCGCTGATCGTCGCCCAGCGACAGGTCAAGTCCGCCGCCGAAATCGCCCTCATCCAGACCGCCATGGATGCAAGCTACGGCGTGCAGAAGGCTGTGTTCGAGGGGCTGCGTCCGGGCGTTTCCACCACCGAAGTAGCTGATTTCGTTAACGCTGCCCATATTGCGCTTGGCCTGAAGCCGCTTTTCGTGGCGGTGCAGTTCGGCGAGGCGACGGCCTATCCGCATGGCGTGCCCTATGCGCAGACGCTGAATGAAGGCGACATGGTGCTGGTCGATCTCGGCGCCATTCTTCACGGCTATCGTTCGGATATCACCCGCACCTATGTTTTCGGCCAGCCGACGGATCGGCAGCGCTTTCTCTGGAACGCCGAACGCGATGCCCAGGCTGCGGCCTTTAACGCGGCTAAGGTCGGCGCTGCCTGTTCGGATGTGGACAAGGCCGCGCGCGACAGTCTGAAGGCGGCCGGTTTCGGCCCGGATTATCAGCTTCCCGGACTGCCGCACCGCACCGGCCACGGGCTCGGGCTGGATATTCACGAAGAACCCTATATCGTTGCAGGAAATGCCACGGCGCTTGAGCCGGGCATGTGCTTTTCCATCGAGCCGATGCTTTGCGTTTATGGGGAATGCGGCGTCCGTCTCGAGGACATTGTTTATATGACGGAGGCCGGGCCGCGCTGGTTCTGCCCTCCGGAGAAGAACCTCGACCGGCTGTTTCAGCCGGTCGCCGGGTAATTGGTCGGGAGGCAAAGGACCGAACAGCGACACGGGGGTTCCCGCGTCGCTGCTGACCAGAAGAGGTAGGCCCCCGGACGGGGCCGCAGGAACTCAGAAAAAGAGGGAAAGGACCACCAGATGAAAACGCTGACCCGCAGTTTGCTTATCGCCTCTGCGCTTGCGATTACTTCCGCCGTGCCTGCCATGGCGAAGACCTTCGTTTATTGCTCCGAGGCGTCGCCGGAAGGCTTCGATCCGTCGCCCTACACCGCCGGCGGCACCTTCGATGCCTCCGCGCATCCGGTCTACAACCGTCTGACCGAGTTCAAGAAGGGCACGACCGAAGTTGAGCCGGGCCTTGCTGAAAAATGGGATGTTTCGAGCGATGGCCTCGAATACACCTTCCACCTGCGCAAGGGTGTGAAGTTCCACTCCAACGACAAGTTCACGCCGAGCCGCGATTTCAACGCCGATGACGTGATCTTCAGCTACAACCGCCAGGGCGACGCGAAGAACCCGTGGAACCAGTATATCGCAGGTATCACCTACGAATATTACAACTCCATGGAAATGCCGTCGCTGATCAAGGAAATCGTCAAGGTTGACGATTACACGGTCAAGTTCGTGCTGACGCGCCCGGAAGCGCCGTTCCTCGCCAACATCGCCATGCCTTTCGCTTCGATCGTGTCGAAGGAATATGCCGATGCGCTCGACAAGGCCGGCACCAAGGAAGACTTCAACAACCTGCCGATCGGCACCGGTCCGTTCAAGTTCGTCGCCTATCAGAAGGACGCGGTCATCCGCTACCAGAAGAATGCCGACTACTGGGGTGACGCGCCGAAGATCGACGATCTGATCTTCGCAATCACGCCGGATGCCGCCGTTCGCCTGCAGAAGCTGAAGGCCGGCGAATGCCACCTGATGCCTTATCCGGCACCGGCTGACCTTGCCGCCATCCGCGCCGACAAGAACCTCAAGCTCGATGAACAGCCGGGCCTGAACGTTGCCTACTTCGCCTACAACACCACTGTTGCACCTTTCGACAAGCCGGAAGTGCGCAAGGCGCTGAACATGGCGATGAACAAGCAGGCGATCATTGACGCCGTGTTCCAGGGCGCAGGCCAGGTTGCCAAGAACCCGATCCCGCCGACCATGTGGTCCTACAACGACAGCATCAAGGACGATGCCTACGATCCGGAAGCTGCCAAGAAGGCTCTCGAAGCCGCTGGCGTCAAGGATCTGTCGATGAAGATCTGGGCAATGCCGGTGCAGCGCCCCTACATGCCGAACGCCCGCCGCACGGCCGAACTGATCCAGTCGGATTTCGCGAAGGTCGGTGTCAAGGCCGAGATCGTCTCCTTCGAATGGGGTGAATACCTCAAGAAGTCGACCGAAGTGAACCGTGACGGTTCCGTCATCCTCGGCTGGACCGGCGACAACGGTGACCCGGACAACTTCATGGGTGTTCTGCTCTCCTGCGCCGCAACCGGCGAAGGCGGTGCAAACCGTGCTCAGTGGTGCAACAAGGAGTTCTCCGAGCTGCTGTCCAAGGCAAAGCAGACCACTGACGTTGCCGAGCGCACCAAGCTTTATGAGCAGGCGCAGGTGATCTTCAAGGAACAGGCTCCGTGGGCGACGCTTGCGCACTCCACGCAGTTCGTTCCGATGTCTGCCAAGGTTTCCGGCTTCACCATGAGCCCGCTTGGCGACTTCACCTTCGAATCCGTCGACATCGCGGAGTAATC
Source organism: Agrobacterium tumefaciens (assembly GCA_025560025.1). Taxonomy (NCBI): domain Bacteria; kingdom Pseudomonadati; phylum Pseudomonadota; class Alphaproteobacteria; order Hyphomicrobiales; family Rhizobiaceae; genus Agrobacterium; species Agrobacterium tumefaciens. The sequence continues at coordinate 1,353,824 of CP048486.1, forward strand.
CCAAGTAACAGGACGCGCGGAAGAACTCGGTTCTTCCGCGCGTCTTTTCAGGAAAAAACCATGATCCGGTTCATTTTCGGCAAACTTCTCTATCTCGTTCCGACATTTCTCGGGATTACCATTGTCGCCTTTGCCTTCGTTCGCGTCCTGCCGGGAGATCCCGTGCTGTTGATGGCGGGTGAGCGCGGCATTTCACCCGAACGGCATGCGCAGCTTGCCGAACAGCTCGGCTTCAGCCAGCCAATCTGGCAGCAATATCTCCATTTCCTCGGGCGGCTGCTTCAGGGTGATCTCGGCAATTCGCTGGTCACCAAGAAACCCGTTCTGACCGAGTTCCTGTCGCTCTTCCCCGCGACGGTCGAGCTTGGCCTCGTCGCCATCATCATTGCAACGCTGATCGGCGTGCCGGTGGGCGTCATCGCCGCCATCCGCCGTGGCTCCTGGTTCGACCAGATTTCCATGACGACCGCGCTGGTGGGCTTCTCCATGCCGATCTTCTGGTGGGGCCTGCTGCTCATCATCATGTTCTCCGGCATCCTGCAATGGACGCCGGTGTCGGGCCGCATCTCGCTGATGTATTTCTTCCCCTCCGTCACCGGTTTCATGCTGATCGACAGCCTGATTTCGGGGCAGAAGGGCGCCTTCGCTTCGGCCTTGTCGCATCTCATCCTGCCCTCGGTGGTGCTTGCCACCATTCCGCTGGCGGTGATTGCGCGCCAGACGCGCTCGGCAATGCTGGAGGTCCTGAGTGAGGATTACGTGCGCACCGCGCGTGCCAAGGGCATGTCGCCCTCCCGCGTCGTCGGTATCCATGCGCTGCGTAACGCCATGATCCCGGTCATCACCACCATCGGCCTGCAGATTGGCGTGCTGATGGCGGGCGCGATCCTGACCGAAACCATCTTTTCCTGGCCGGGTATCGGCAAGTGGATGATCGATTCCATCTCGCGCCGCGACTATCCCGTCGTGCAGAGCGGCCTGCTTCTGATCGCGGGTCTGGTAATGGTCGTCAACCTGCTCGTCGATCTGACCTATGGCCTCATCAATCCGAGGATCCGTCACAAATGAGCGATGTGACCACCACCCCCGGCGTCCGTCTTTCGGACGCCGCCATCCGCCGCCGGATGATCGCCGATTTCTGGTTCTACTTCCGCCAGAACCGTGGCGCCGTCATCGGTCTCGCCGTCTTCCTTCTTCTGGTGCTGGTGGCGGTTTTTGCGCCGCTCATCGCGCCGCATGATCCGACGCAGCAATATCGCGACGCTCTGCTCGTTCCGCCCGTATGGCAGGATGGCGGCCGCGCCGGCTTCTTCTTCGGTACCGATGCGGTCGGTCGCGACATGCTGTCCCGGCTGATCTACGGTGCGCAGTATTCGCTGTTCATCGGCGTTGTCGTCGTCTCCATCGCCCTTGTCGGCGGTATCGTCATCGGTCTCGTCGCCGGTTTCTTTGGCGGCTGGGTCGATACCGTCATCATGCGTGTGATGGATGTCATCCTGGCGTTTCCCTCGCTGCTTCTGGCGCTGGTGCTGGTTGCGATCCTGGGGCCTGGGCTCACCAATGCCATGATCGCCATCGCCATCGTCTACCAGCCGCATTTCGCGCGTTTGACGCGTGCGGCTGTCATGAGCGAGTTGCGCCGTGAATATGTCACGGCCGCCCGTGTGGCGGGTGCCGGCAATTTCCGGCTGATGTTCAAGACCATCCTGCCGAACTGCCTTGCGCCGCTGATCGTGCAGGCGACGCTTTCCTTCTCGTCCGCCGTTCTTGATGCGGCGGCTCTCGGCTTCCTCGGCATGGGCGCGCAGCCGCCCGCCTCCGAATGGGGCACGATGCTGGCCGAGGCCCGCGAGTTTATCCTGCGCGCCTGGTGGGTCGTTACCCTTCCGGGTCTCACGATCCTCGTATCCGTGCTCGCCATCAACCTGATGGGTGACGGGCTGCGCGATGCGCTCGATCCCAAACTGAAGCGGAGCTGACCGATGAGCCTGCTGAAAATCAAGAACCTCACCGTCAAGTTCGCCACGGCCACCGGCGCGTTCACGGCCGTCAACGGCATCGACGTGTCCGTGGACAAGCACGAAGTGCTCGCCATCGTCGGGGAGTCCGGTTCGGGCAAGTCGGTATCCATGCTCGCCGTGATGGGGCTTCTGCCCGATACGGCGACGATTACCGCCGACGAGATGACCTTTGACGGCACGAACCTGCTGGCCATGACGCCACAAGAGCGTCGCAAGCTGATCGGCCGCGAGATCACCATGATCTTTCAGGAGCCGGTCGCTTCGCTCAACCCGTCGTTCACGGTCGGTTTCCAGATCGAGGAGGTGCTGCGCCTCAATCTCGGCATGGGCCGGTCCGCCGCGCGTGCGCGGGCGCTCGAACTGTTCCGGGCCGTCGGTATTCCCGATCCTGAAACCAAGCTCAACGCCTATCCGCACCAGATGTCCGGCGGTCAATGCCAGCGTGTGATGATCGCGATCGCAATCGCCTCCAAACCGCGTCTGCTGATCGCCGACGAGCCGACGACCGCGCTCGACGTGACGATCCAGAAACAGATCCTCGATCTGTTGATGAACCTGCAGGAAGAATATGGCATGGCGCTGATCCTCATCACCCATGACATGGGTGTTGTGGCGGAAACCGCAGACCGCGTCGTGGTGCAATATAAGGGCCGCAAGATGGAGGAGGCGGATGTCTTAAGCCTCTTCGAAGCCCCGCAGCATCCCTATACCAAGGCATTGCTTTCGGCCCTGCCGGAAAATGCGACCGGTGACCGCCTGCCCACGGTTTCCGATTTCTTCGGCAAGGAGGGCGTTCAATGAGCATCGTTGTCGAAGGCAGGGGCATTACCCGCCATTATCACGTTCCGGGCGGCCTGTTTGGCGGCGCCAAGACGGTTCAGGCGCTGAAGGGCATCGATTTCGCTGTCGAGCGTGGCAAGACGCTCGCCATCGTCGGGGAATCCGGTTCGGGCAAGTCGACGCTTGCGCGCATCATCGCGCTGATCGATCCGGCATCCGGCGGCGAGCTGAAGATCGATGGCCAGCCGGTCGATATCGCCAAGCGTCGTCCCGGCACCGACATGCGCTCCAAGGTGCAGATGGTGTTCCAGAACCCCTATGGCAGCCTCAATCCGCGCCAGAAGGTGGGCGACGTGCTGATGGAACCTTTGGTCATCAACACGGGGATGCCGGCTTCCGAGCGTCGCGAGCGGGCTGAAGCCATGCTGGTGAAGGTGGGCCTGGGGCCGGAACACTTCAACCGCTATCCGCACATGTTCTCGGGCGGCCAGCGCCAGCGCATCGCCATTGCACGGGCGTTGATGCTCAATCCGGCACTTCTGGTGCTGGACGAACCGGTCTCGGCGCTCGATCTGTCGGTACAGGCGCAGGTGCTGAACCTGCTCAGGGATCTGCAGGAAGAGTTCGAACTCACCTACGTCTTCGTCAGCCACGATCTTTCCGTGGTCCGCTATATCGCCGATGACGTGATGGTCATCTCGAAGGGCGAGGCCGTGGAGCAGGGAACGCGCGAGGAACTGTTCGCCGATCCCAAGCACGCCTATACGCGCCAGCTTTTTGCAGCCACGCCGATTACGGATGTCGACGCCATCCGCGCCCGCGTGGAACGCCGTAAGGCGGCACGGCAGGCTGCGACGGCTTGAGTGATTTTTACCGGTGAGTAAAGTTGGGCAGGCCGGATTTCCGGCCTGTTCTTTTTTCAGGACTTCAAAAACTTGCCGATGGCCCCCAGCGCGCCATTTTCCCGAATATTGCGATAAGCGGCCTTCAGGGTTGAGACGAAGGTCTCGTTTTCAGGAAGGTCCTCGCCAAATGTGCGCCCGAAGGTGAGAAAACGGTCGACGACGGCATCGGGCGACATTGTCAGTTGGTCCGGGGCATCCCATTCCTTGAAAGCAGGATCGAGAATGGTGATCGGCTGACCCTTTTCATCCATGTCCGCGCAGGACCTGATCCACAGGGCGACCGCGAAAATGACGGCCCTGCTTTCGGCCTTCTCTTCCAGCAATTCGCGTAAGGGGGCGAGAATGCGCAGCGGCACTTTCTGCGAAGCGTCGGAGGCGATCTGCATCGTCTTGTGTTGCAGGGAAGGGTTGGCGAAACGCTCCCGCAGGCCAGCCACGAATTCCGCGCCGTCGACGGCGGGGTCGAGTGTCCGGTCGATCTCGCGCCAATAGGCATCGATGAAATCGCGCACGGGCGTTTCGGCCCAGGCATCGGCCACTGTCGGAAGGCCGGCGATCTGGCCGATGGCCGCGATGGCGCTATGGGAACCGTTCAGCATTCTGAGCTTCATATGCTCATATGGTTCGACATTGCCGACAAATTCCACACCCGATTTTTCGAGCGCCGGCCTTCCATGCGGAAAATTGTCCTCGATGACGAAGCGGAAATAGGGCTCGGCCACCACGGGCCAGGCATCGCGCGCGCCAAGTGCCGCGGATACCGCATCCCGATCCTTATCGGTGGTTGCGGGAACGATCCGGTCCACCATCGAGCAGGGGAAGGCAATATTGGTTTCGATGAATGTTCCCAGCTCCTTGTCCGCAAGGCTTGCAAATTCCAGCAGCAGCTTTCGCAGCACATGTCCGTTGGCCGGCAGGTTATCGCAGGACAGAAGCGTCAGCGGCAGGGAGCCTTCAGCGCGCCTGCGCCTTGTGGCGGCAAGAATGAAACCGAAGATGGAACGCGGCCGGTCCGGATGTTCGAGATCATGGAGAATATCGGGATGATCGCGCAGCAGGCTTCGGGATGCGAGATTGGTCAGATAACCCTTCTCCGTCACCGTCAGCGTCACGATAAGGACGCGCGGATCGGAGAGCCGTTCCACCAGCCGTTCGGGGTCCTCAGGTGCGACGATGGTTTCGAGGATGGAGCCGATGACGCGCAGGCGCTCGTTTTCTCCGTCACGCAGGCAGAAGGTGTAGAGATTATCCTGCGGCTCTATGGCGTCGCGGGTGTCCGGGCTTCTGAGGGAGGCGGCGACAATGCCCCATTGCGTCTCGCCGCGGTTGAGGCAATCGTCGATGAAAACTGCCTGATGCGCGCGATGAAAGGCGCCGACGCCAAGATGCACGATGCCCGGTGTAGCGGTCTGGCGGTCATAGGTGGGTGTTGCGACGGATTGCGGCAGGCGGGGCAGGGCGGCAGCGGAAAGCCTCTCTGTCATCGATGCGACTTTCCCGTTCCGAATGAGAAATCCGTGGCATGGGCCACTGGAATTGCGGCGTCCGGGTTTTCGCCCATGATGTCAGTTCCTCCCGTTTTATCTGAATGGCGGTATTTTGAATGGATCAGGCCCGGGCCTCTTTGAGTATGCGTACCTGGCGCAACGTATTCTGCCGGCTGCGCTCGAGATGCCGCCATAGGGCGTCGACAATCTGCGCCTTGCTGCCGGCGGCAATGGCATCGGCAATATTCTGGTGCTCCTCGACCGAGCGGGCATAGTCGCCGAGGATCGACACGAAAACCGTATGGGTCTGGTCGAGAATGCGCTCATGCGAACCGGAAATGACCGGAATGCGTGCGGCTGAAACCAGATCGGTGTGAAAGCGGCGGTCGTAAAAAAGCGCCTTTGACAACTCGTCGAGGGTGGAGCCTTTGGCAAATTCGCGATGTTTTACGAGGCTTTGCAGAAGCTGCGCATGCAGCGCTTCATCCAGTTGCCCGGCGTCGAAGGCCACTTCCACGGCACCTTTTTCCAGCAGCATTCTGGCGGCGTAGAGTTCCTCCACATCCTCCACCGTAAAATCACGCACCACCATACCGCGCCGGGAGGAGTTGACCACCAGCCCGTCCGCCTCGAGTTTCAGGCAGGCTTCCTTGACCGGCGTGGGGCTGATGCCGAGATCGGCGGCAAGCTCATTGGGCAGCAGGCGCTCGCCGCCGCGCAATCTGCCGCTGACGATGCGTGCCCGCAATTCCTGATGCGCCTGTTCGGCGAGTGTGACTTTGACCAGCGTGTTCATGAAAACATCATCGCTCAGCTTTACGAGGCAGGCAATGGTCAAATATTAAAAATAAAAAATTTTTTATTTTACAATGGTCGTTTTTCCGTTAGCTCTATCGGTCATCGGAAGCTGGCTGCTGGAGGAGGGCGGTCTGGCGTTCCCCCGAAGGGCTTCCTGCGGTCAATGACTGCGGGGGTGAGGATTTTCCGGCGGCCAACCGTCGGGCTTCGATCAGAAAGGGGCATCCGTTTATTCCTCCTCAAAGGCCGCTCAAGCGTCGAGGAACTGACCGATCATGAAAATAACCGCTGTCGAACCTTTCATCCTGCATCTGCCGCTGACTTCGGAGTCGATTTCCGATTCCACCCACAGCATCACTCACTGGGGCGTCGTCGGCGCAAAAATCACCACCAGTGACGGTCTCGAGGGCTATGGGTTCACCGGCACCCATGCACATTTGCCATCCGACAGGCTGATCACATCCTGCATCAGCGATTGTTATGCGCCCCTGCTGGTGGGGGAGGACGCCTCCGACCATTCGCGGCTCTGGATGAAACTTGCCCGTTACCCCGCATTGCAATGGGTTGGCCGTGCAGGCATCACGCATCTGGCGCTGGCCGCGGTCGACGTGGCGCTCTGGGATTTGAAGGCGAAAAAGGCGGGCGTGCCGCTCTGGCATTACCTGGGCGGCGCGCGCACGGCCGGCGTGGAAGCCTATAATACCGATATCGGCTGGCTTTCCTTCACGCTGGAGAAGCTGCTGGCGGGCAGCGCCAAGGCGGTGGAGGAAGATGGCTTCACCCGCCTGAAGCTCAAGGTCGGGCATGACGATCCGAATATCGACATTGCGCGTCTCGCCGCCGTCCGCAAACGCGTCGGCTCTTCCGTCAGGATTGCGATTGACGGCAATGGCAAGTGGGACCTGCCGACCTGCCAGCGCTTCTGCGCGGCGGCGAAAGATCTCGATATCTACTGGTTCGAGGAGCCGCTCTGGTATGACGATGTCACGAGCCATGCGCGGCTGGCGCGGAATACGTCCATTCCCATCGCGCTTGGGGAGCAGCTTTATACGGTGGATGCGTTCCGCTCATTCATCGATGCGGGTGCGGTTGCCTATGTCCAACCGGATGTGACCCGGCTCGGCGGCATCACCGAATATATCCAGGTCGCCGACCTTGCACTCGCCCATCGCCTGCCCGTCGTGCCGCATGCCGGCGAGATGAGCCAGGTGCATGTGCACCTGAGCTACTGGCATCCGGCCTCGACCATTCTCGAATATATTCCGTGGATCAAGGATCATTTCGAAGAACCGATCCATGTTCGCGACGGCGTTTACAAGCGGCCCGAGCTTCCGGGCGCCAGCACCACGCCTCTGGTCGAAAGCATTGCCCGCTATGGCAAGGCTGTGAAATGAGCAGCGATACACAGCCCGGATTTTAAGGGAGGGAAGCCCGTCCTCCGTCATGCCGGACTAGATCCGGCATCCAGCCACGGCGCGTCTGCGCCGTGAAAAGAGTCTCTTGCGATCAAGGACTTGATCGCGCTGGACCCCGGATCAAGTCCGGGGTGACGGAGTGTGGATTATGTAGGTTTGCCAGACCTAGCGCCAGCCAAGTGCGGGCGCCACCTGCTTCAGGATCGTCTCGATCACATGGGCGTTGTATTCGACGCCCAGCTGGTTAGGTACGGTGAGGAGCAGCGTGTCGGCCTCGGCGATGGCCTCGTCGGCTTTCAGCTGTTCGATCAGTTTTTCAGGCTCGGCGGCATAGCTGCGCCCGAAGATCGCGCGCGTCTTGTCGTCGATATAACCGATCTTGTCGTCACCCTCGTTGCCGTAACCGAAATAGGACCGGTCGCGGTCATTGACGAGAGCGAAGATGCTGCGGCTGACCGAAACACGGGGTTCGCGGGTGTGGCCTGCTTCCTTCCAGGCTTCCCGGAAGGTGCGGATCTGTTGCGCCTGCTGGACATGGAAGGGCTCGCCCGTTTCGTCCGTCTTCAGGGTGGAGCTTTGCAGGTTCATGCCAAGCTTCGCCGCCCACACTGCCGTGGCGTTGGAACTGGAACCCCACCAGATGCGCTCGCGCAGCCCTTCGGAATGCGGCTCCAGCCGCAACAGGCCGGGCGGGTTCGGGAACATCGGGCGCGGGTTCGGCTCAGCGAAACCTTCGCCCTTCAAGAGTTCGAGGAAGACCTCGGTATGCTGCCGCGCCATATCCTCTTCGCTCTGGCCTTCAGCGGGGCGGTAACCGAAATAACGCCAGCCGTCGATCACCTGTTCCGGCGAACCGCGGCTGATGCCGAGTTGCAGGCGGCCGCCGGCGATAAGATCGGCAGAACCCGCATCTTCAGCCATGTAGAACGGGTTTTCATAACGCATGTCGATGACGCCGGTGCCGATCTCGATGCTTTTCGTTCTGGCGCCCACTGCGGCCAGAAGCGGGAAGGGTGAAGCCAGCTGACGGGCGAAATGATGCACGCGGAAATAGGCGCCGTCGGCTCCCAGCTCTTCCGCCGCGACAGCGAGGTCGATCGATTGCAGCAGCGTGTCGGCAGCCGAGCGGGTCTGCGACTGGGGCGAGGGCGTCCAGTGGCCGAAGGATAAAAATCCGATCTTTTTCATGATGACCTTCCAGATGTCGGAGGATGCCGGCTTTCACAAACCGGCTTCGTTGTTGTCAGTCATATAGGCAATGGCGCGCATCCTCCAATCCGCCGCCCGTAAACACGGTGTCGCCGAAATGTGAACGATGGCTGCTTTAGGCAATCGTCCTGCGGTCGAGGATGAAGAGATTTTCGTGGGCGCGCGCGGTGGTGAGGATGAAGTCCATCAGCGAGCGGACGCGCGGCACGTTGGCAAAGTCCTGATGGCTCGTCAGCCAGTAGCCCCGTCGCAGTTCCACTTCCCCGGCAAGCACCATCTGCAAATCGGGAAAGCGCGCGGCGATGAAATTCGGCAATATGCAAAGGCCACGGCCGCTGAGAGTAGCGGTCAGCTGGGCAAAAATGCTTGATGACTGGAAGTTGGGTCTGAGGCCGGGCAGCACGTCGCGCATATAGTCGAGACCCGGCGAAAAGATCAGGTCCTGCACGTAACCGATAAAGAAATGATCGAGCAGATCCTCGCGCTTGGTGATTTTCGGTCGCCCGGCGAGATAGGAACGCGAGGCATAGATATGCAGCGTGTAATCGATGATCTGTTCGTTGATATAGGGACCGGCCTTCGGTGGGTCGAGCGTGACCGCCACGTCGGCCTCCTTTCTCGACAGCGCCATGATCTGCTGGATCGTCACCATTTCCACCATGATGTGGGGATGCGTGATGGCGAAGTCCTTCAGCCTTTCAACGAAGAAAAAATTGGAAAAACCTTCCGGTGCGCTGAGCCGCACCACGCCGCGCAGCAGGCTGCCGCTTTCGGAAATATCCGATTGCAGTCTTTCCGCTTCCGCCTCGATACGCTCGACCGTATCCACCAGCCGCCGGCCGACGGTCGTGAGTTCATAACCGCGCGGGTTTCGCTCGAACAGCTTGGTTTTAAGCGAGAATTCCAGCCGGTCGATATGGCGGGAGACGGTGGCGTGGCTGGTGCGCAGGCTTCTGGCTGCCGATGAGAGCTGCCCGGTGCGGGCTACGGCCAGAAAATATTGCAGGTCGTCCCAGGTGAAAGGGGTGGCCATTTTCGTCTCCCATCAAGAGTTCTGTTCAAAAATGAACAGTTCCTGTTCGCAATTTGATGATGCCCCGCTCTTGTGTCAACGGCCGAATTCGAGAAGTCTAGGCTCAGGATGCACCGCTTTGAGGAGGGCGGTGTGACCATTCGGGTGCAATGGCATGGAAGCCCGCAGGCGGTTTCGTTCACCGTTGCACAGACCCATCTGAGGCTCGCAATCATCTCTGGGAGGAGAAGTCATGCGCAAGAGTATTCTTTTATCCACGGCCATGGTCCTAGCCGCGGGCACCGCCGCTTATGCCGCCGAGATTTCCGACGGCAAGGTCAAGATCGGCATCCTGAACGACCAGTCGGGCGTCTATGCCAATTTCGGCGGCAAATATTCTTACGAGGCCGCGAAGATGGCGGTCGAGGATTTCGGCGGCAAGGTGCTCAATGCGCCGGTGGAAGTGGTGACCGCCGACCACCAGAACAAGGCGGATGTCGCCTCCAATATCGCCCGCCAATGGTACGACACCGAACAGGTCGATTCGATCATGGAATTGACGTCGTCCTCGGTGGGCCTCGCCGTACAGGCGCTTTCCAAGGACAAGAAGAAGATTACCGTCAATACGGGTGCGGCAACCACCGAGCTGACGGGCAAACAATGCAGCCCCTATGGTTTCCATTGGGCCTATGACACCTATTCGCTGGCAGTCGGCACCGGCGGCGCGCTTGTCAAGCAGGGCGGCGACAGCTGGTTCTTCCTGACCGCAGACTATGCCTTCGGTTATTCGCTGGAAGAAAACACCGGCAATTTCGTCAAGGCCAATGGCGGCAAGGTGCTGGGTTCCGTGCGCCATCCGCTGGCCACGACGGATTATTCCTCCTTCCTGCTGCAGGCGCAGTCTTCGGGCGCGAAGGTCATAGGCCTTGCCAATGCCGGTCTCGATACCTCCAACGCCATCAAGCAGGCGGCCGAATTCGGTATCGTGGCGGGCGGCCAGCGGCTTGCGGCGCTTCTCTTCACGCTTGCCGAAGTCCACGGCCTCGGTCTGGAAGCGGCTCAAGGGTTGACGCTGACGGAAGGTTTTTATTGGGACCGCGACGATGAATCGCGCAAGTTCGGTGAACGTTTCAAGGAACGCACTGGCGCCATGCCGAACATGGTTCATGCCGGCACTTACTCTGCCGTGCTGCACTACCTGAAGGCCATCGAAAAGGCCGGTACGGATGATGCCGATGCCGTCGCCAAGGCCATGAAGGAAATGCCGGTCAACGACGTTTTCTCGAAGGACGGCCGTGTGGCCGCCAATGGCCGCATGATCCACGACATGTATCTCATGGAAGTGAAGAAGCCGGAGGAAAGCAAGCAGCCGTGGGATTATTACAAGGTACTTGCCACCATCCCCGGCAAGGAAGCCTTCATGGACCCCGCAAAGAGCGGTTGCCCGCTGGTAACGCAGTAAAGAAGAATAAAAAGGGGAAAGCTTGATGACGATCGCTCCCGCCCTTGCCGGGCAGGCCGAACCTCGCGTCGTTCTTTCGGCGCGCGGTCTCTCCAAGACCTTCGGCGCATTCGCGGCCGTGAAAAACGTCGATCTCGACGTCCACCATGCCCGCGTGCATGCGCTTATCGGTCCGAACGGTGCCGGCAAAACCACGGTCTTCAACCTGTTGACCAAGTTTCTCCAGCCGACAGGCGGGGCGATCACCTTCATGGGAACGGACATAACAAGGACGCCGCCGGACAAGGTGGCGCGTCTCGGCCTCGTCAGGTCTTTCCAGATATCGGCGGTGTTTCCGCATCTGACGGTTCTGGAAAACGTGCGGGTGGCGTTGCAGCGGCCCAACAGCCTTGCAACGCAGTTCTGGCTGCCGCTCTCCTCGCTCGACAGGCTGAACGCCCGCGCCGAGGAGCTGATCGCCATGGTCGGCCTGACACGAGAAAAACATGCGCTTGCGGCCGATCTTTCTTACGGCCGCAAGCGGGTCCTCGAAATCGCCACCACGCTGGCGCTCGATCCGAAGGTTCTGCTGCTCGATGAACCGATGGCAGGCATGGGCGGCGAGGATGTCGCCCACGTCGCCGAACTCATCCGTGAGGTGGCAAAGACACGCGCGGTGCTGATGGTCGAACACAATCTGAAAGTCGTGGCCGATATTTGCCACCACGTCACGGTCCTGCAACGCGGTGAAATTCTGGCGGAGGGCGATTATGCCGCTGTTGCCGCCGATCCGCGTGTGCGCACGGCCTATATGGGCACGGAGGAGGCTTGATATGGCGGCAATGCTCGAAGTCTCCAACCTGAAATCCTGGTATGGCGAAAGCCAGGCGCTGCACGGTGTCGATCTGACGGTCGGCGAGGGTGAAACCATCACCATTCTCGGCCGCAACGGCGTGGGGAAGACCACGACGCTGCGCACCATCATGGGCATCATCCGCAACCGCAAGGGTTCCATCAAGCTCGGCGGCAAGGATATGATGCCGGTGCCGCTGCATCGAACTGCGAAATACGGCCTTGGTTTCGTGCCGGAAGAGCGCGGCATCTTCGCGACGCTGAGCGTCGAGGAAAATCTGAAGCTGCCGCCCGTCGTCGCATCCGGCGGCATGACTCTCGATGAGATATACGAGCTGTTTCCCAATCTTTATGAACGTCGGGCGAGCCCCGGCACGAAGCTCTCCGGTGGCGAGCAGCAGATGCTGGCCATGGCGCGCATCCTGCGCACCGGGGTGAAGGTGCTGCTGCTTGATGAACCGACCGAGGGACTTGCCCCTGTTATCGTCCAGCGCATCGGCGAGGTGCTGAAGACACTGAAGAGCCGCGGCATGACCGTGGTTCTGGTCGAGCAGAATTTCCGTTTCGCCAGCCGCATCGCCGACCGCTTCTACCTGATGGATCATGGCCAGATGGTCGGCAATTTTCCGGTGGGCGAGCTTTCCGGCCGCATGGGCGAACTCAACAAGGTGCTGGGGGTTTAACGATGACGATGATCTTCGGCGTTCCAATTCAGGCACTGCTCGGGCAATTGCTGATCGGCCTCATCAACGGTTCGTTTTATGCCCTGCTGTCGCTTGGCCTTGCCGTCATTTTCGGCCTGTTGCGTGTCATCAATTTTGCGCATGGCGCGCAATATATGCTCGGCGCTTTTGTGGCCTTCCTCGGCCTGCAATATTTCGGCATCAATTTCTGGGTGGCGCTGGTGGTGACGCCGCTTGTCGTGGCGCTTCTCGGTGCGATCGTCGAACGTCTCATGCTGTCACGGCTTTACGATCTCGATCCGCTTTATGGGCTGCTCTTCACTTTCGGCCTGGCGCTGGTGGTGGAAGGCACGTTCCGCTGGCTTTATGGCGCTGCGGGCCAACCCTATTCGGTTCCGCCGCAGCTTGCCGGCGGCACCAATCTCGGCTTCATGTTCCTGCCGAACTACCGCGCTTTCGTCGTCGTCATTTCGCTGGTCGCCTGCATTGCGACATGGGCGCTGATCGAAAAAACAAGACTCGGCTCCTATCTGCGGGCCGCGACGGAAAACCCGACGCTGGTGCAGGCTTTCGGCATCAACGTGCCGGTACTGCTGACGCTGACCTACGCGCTGGGTGCCGGCCTTGCAGGCTTCACCGGCGTGCTGGCGGCGCCCATCTATCAGGTCTCGCCGCTGATGGGCACCAACCTCATCATCGTCGTTTTTGCCGTGGTCGTGGTTGGCGGCATGGGGTCGATCATGGGTGCCATTGTCACCGGTTACATGCTCGGCATTGCGGAGGGCCTTACCAAGGTGTTCTACCCGGAAGCCTCCAACATCGTCATTTTCGTCATCATGGCCTTTGTGCTGCTCATCCGCCCCGCCGGACTTTTCGGAAAGGACGCCTGATATGTCCAAAGCCACCCATAGCCCCACCGCCGGAGCAATGCCGCAGACGGAGGTTTCGACGACTGCCGGCACCATCAAGACCGTGCTTATTCTCGCAGGGCTTGCCGTTCTCATCGCCGCGCCGATGTTCGTTTATCCGATCTTTCTGATGAAGCTGCTGTGCTTTGCGCTGTTTGCCTGCGCCTTCAACCTCCTGATCGGTTACACGGGCCTTCTGTCCTTCGGCCATGCCGCGTTTTTCGGCGGTGCAGCCTATTTCACCGCCTATTCGGTGAAAGAATGGGGCGTGACGCCGGAGATCGGCCTTGTCATCGGCATGGCGGGTGCGGCGCTGCTCGGTCTTGTCATCGGCTTTTTCGCCATCCGCCGCCAGGGCATCTATTTCGCCATGATCACGCTGGCGCTGTCGCAGATGTTTTATTTCTTCTGCCTTCAGGCGCCGTTCACCCATGGTGAGGATGGCTTGCAGGGCGTGCCGCGCGGCCATCTCTTCGGCCTTCTCGATCTCAACGCGCCGCTCAACATCTATTATACGGTGCTGGCCGCCTTTGTGTTGGCGCTTCTGGTCATCTGGCGTTTCGTCAACTCGCCCTTCGGCATGATCCTGAAATCGATCCGCGAAAACGAGCAACGCGCCATTTCGCTGGGCTACAGCGTGCAGCGCTACAAGCTCGGTGCTTTCGTGATGTCGGCGACGCTGGCCGGTCTTGCGGGCGGTCTGAAGGCGCTGGTCTTCCAGTTCGCAACGCTGACGGATGTGACCTGGCAGATGTCCGGCGAAGTAATCCTGATGACGCTGCTCGGCGGCATCGGCACCATGATTGGCCCGATTTTTGGCGCGGGCCTTGTCGTCACCCTGCAAAACTATCTCGCGACATCGGATTTCCCGGTTACCATCATTACCGGCCTCGTTTTCATGGCCTGCGTTCTGGTGTTCCGACGGGGTCTTATCGGCGAATTCTACGCGTCGCGGCTTGGGAGAAAACTCGGCTTCCAGCACCGCGGCTAAACATTTTTTGAAAACACTGGAAAGGCCTCCCCCGCGTCCGGGACGACGCGGCAAGGGCGGCGTATGGAGAAGAGTATGGGCGAATATGACTATATCGTCATCGGAGCGGGGAGTGCCGGATGCGTTCTCGCCAACCGCCTTTCGAAAGATCCGAACAACCGCGTGCTGCTGCTGGAAGCGGGCGGCAACGATAATTACCACTGGATCCATATTCCGGTCGGTTATCTCTATTGCATCAACAATCCGCGCACCGACTGGTGTTTCAAGACGGCGGAAGAGCCGGGGCTCAACGGCCGCTCGCTGATCTATCCGCGCGGCAAGGTGCTTGGCGGCTGCTCCTCCATCAACGGCATGATCTATATGCGCGGCCAGGCGCGCGATTACGATATGTGGCGGCAGCTCGGCTGCGAGGGCTGGGGATGGAACGATATCCTGCCCTATTTCCTGAAGTCGGAAGACTTTTATCGCGGCAAGAACGAGATGCATTCCGCCGGCGGCGAATGGCGCGTGGAAAAGGCCCGTGTGCGCTGGGATGTGCTGGATGCTTTCCAGAAGGCGGCGGGCGAGGCGGGCATTCCCACGACCGATGATTTCAACCGGGGCGACAATGAGGGTGCCGGTTATTTCGACGTCAACCAGCGGGCGGGCTGGCGCTGGAACACGGCGAAAGCCTTCCTGAAACCGGCGCTTGGCCGCAAGAACCTGACGGTTCTGACCAAGGCCCATGTCAAGCGCCTGATCATCGAAGAAGGCCGTGTTACCGGCGTCGAGTTTCACCATGACGGCGTCTTGAAAACGATGCGGGCTCGGCGTGAGACGGTGCTGTCCGCCGGTGCCATTGGCTCGCCGCATATTCTGGAGCTTTCCGGCGTTGGCCGTGGCGATGTGTTGCAGGCGGCCGGTATCGACACAGTAGCGGAGGTTCAGGGTGTGGGTGAAAATCTGCAGGACCATCTGCAACTGCGCATGGTCTATAAGGTCTCCGGCGTCCTGACGCTGAATGAAAGGGCTTCCACCCTGTTCGGCAAGGCGCGGATCGGCCTCGAATATGCACTGACGCGCTCCGGGCCGATGTCGATGGCGCCGAGCCAGCTCGGTGTCTTCACCCGTTCGTCACCCGAGAAGGAAACCGCTGATCTGGAATATCATGTCCAGCCGGTTTCACTCGACAAGTTCGGCGATCCGGTTCACACTTTTCCGGCCATTACCGCAAGTGTCTGCAATCTGCGGCCGGAAAGCCGGGGCTCAGTGCATGTGAAAGGACCGGATTTCGCCATGCAACCGGAAATCCGCCCGAACTATCTTTCCACCGAAGGCGACCGCCAGGTGGCCATCGATTCCATGCGGCTGACGCGCCGCATCGTCGCCCAGCCGGCCTTTGCGCGGTTCAAGCCGCAGGAATACAAGCCGGGTCCCTCCTTCGAAAACGACAATGATCTTGCAAAGGCCGCGGGCGATATCGGCACCACCATCTTTCACCCCGTCGGCACGCTGCGCATGGGGTCGGATATGGAAAGCGTGGTCGATGCGCGGCTGAAATTCCGCCGGCTCGCCGGGTTGCGCGTCGCCGATGCATCAGTGATGCCGCGTATCACATCCGGAAATACCAATTCCCCGACGATCATGATTGCCGAAAAGGCCGCCGACATGATCCTTGCGGATAATCGCTGAAAGGAGCGCTCCGATGAAGACCGTCGCTTTTATCGGGCTGGGACATATGGGCCTGCCCATGGCCGCCAATCTCGTCAAGGCCGGATATGCCGTCAGGGGTCACGATCTTTCCGAAGCCTGCCGCGCGGCGGCGAGAGAGGCGGGCATTCCCGTTGCCGCGGATTCCGCCGAGGCCATCGAAGCGGCTGACGTGATCATCACCATGCTGCCGAAGGGCGAACATGTCGTGTCGGTCTATGGCGATCTGGTTCGGAAAATCCCTGCTGGAACGCTGCTCATCGATTGCTCGACGGTGGATATGGAAAGCGCGCTTAAGGCGCATGAACTGGCTGCTTCCGCCGGTTGCCCCTCGGTCGATGCGCCCGTTTCCGGCGGGACGGGCGGGGCTGCGGCGGGCACCCTGACCTTCATGTGCGGCGGCGAGGCTGAGGCCTTCTCTGCGGCAAAGCCGGTGCTGGAGGCGATGGGCAAGAAGATCGTGCATTGCGGCAAGGGCGGTAACGGCCAGGCGGCCAAGATCTGCAACAACATGATCCTCGGCATTTCCATGATCGCCGTTTCCGAAGCCTTCGTGCTGGGCGAAAAACTCGGGCTTTCGCATCAGGCGCTGTTCGATGTCGCCTCCACCTCCTCCGGGCAATGCTGGTCGCTCACCACCTATTGCCCGGTGCCGGGCCCGGTGCCGACATCGCCCGCCAACAAGGAATACCATCCCGGATTTGCAGCGGCCCTGATGCTGAAGGATCTGAAGCTTTCGCAGGAGGCCGCGAATGGAGCCGGGGCCTCCACCCCACTCGGTGCGGCGGCGGCGGCGCTTTACGAGAACTTCGTCGATGAGGGGAGCGGCGGGCGTGATTTTTCCGCCATCGTCGAAATGCTGCGCGGGAGCGAAGCATGACGGACGCCGCGCCATCCGACATCTTATGGGTGCCGCCGGAGAAGAGGCTGGAGCGTTCGGCGCTTTTCGCCTTCGCCACGAAAACGGCAAAGCTGCACGGGCAGGCCGCCAATGACTATGCCGGCCTGCTGCGCTGGTCCATCGACGCGCCGGATGAATTTTACGATGCGCTGTGGGACGAACTCGGCATTATCGGCACGCGAGGCGATGTGGCATTCAAACCGGGCGCGACGATCCGGGAGGCCGAGTTCTATCCGGGCGCGAGGCTCAATTATGCGGAGAACCTTCTGCGCAATGCCGACGCGCGGCTGGCCATCATCGCCCATCGCGACGACGGCACAAGGCGCGAGATTACCCGCAGAGAGCTTTACGACGAAGTGTCCCGCATGGTGCAGGCGCTTGCCCATGCCGGTGTGAGGCAAGGCGACCGCGTCGGGGCCATCGTCACCCATGATATCGAGGCGATCGTCAGCTATCTGGCCGCGAGCGCCATCGGGGCGATCTGGTCGTCCTGCTCGCCGGATTTCGGCCCGGCGGGAGCCTCCGACCGCCTGTCGCAGATCGGCCCGAAAATCCTCATCGCCGTGCCGGAATATGGTTATGCCGGCAAGCGCATCGATGTCGGCCCGACCATCCGCGCCGTCGCGAAAAGTGCGGCTCCTGAAAAGATCGTGCTGATCGGCGACACCGTTCCCGAAAGCCTTGCCGATCTCGGCTGCGTGACGCTTACGGATTTCGTCGCGCCTTATGCGGCGGGCGAGATTGCCTTCAACCGTCTGCCCGTCAAGGCGCCGCTGGCGATCCTTTATTCCTCCGGCACCACCGGCAAGCCGAAATGCATCACCCATTCCGGCGGCGGTTTGCTTCTTCAGCACATGAAGGAGCTGAAGCTGCAATGCGATATTCAGGAAGGGGAGCGCTTCTTTTATTTCACCACCTGCGGCTGGATGATGTGGAACTGGCAGGTCTCCGGTCTGGCGCTCGGCGCAACGCTCATCACCTATGACGGCAATCCCGGTTATCCAACATCGGCGCGGCTGATCGATCTCATCGACGCCGAGCGGATCGCCACTTTCGGCACGTCGGCGAAGTTTATCGACGCCTGCCTGAAGGCCGGGCTGAAGCCGCGCGAAAGCCACGATCTTTCATCGCTGAGGACGATCCTTTCGACAGGCTCGCCGCTCATTCCGCAATCCTTCGATTATATCTATCGCGACTGGAAGGCCGACGTGCACCTCGCCTCTATTTCCGGCGGCACGGATATCTGCGCCTGTTTCCTCGGCGGCAACCCTTTGCAGCCCGTGCATCGCGGCGAATTGCAGGGTGCGATGCTCGGCATGGATATCGACACGCTGGATGATGAGGGACATTCCGTTCGTGGCGTTGCCGGCGAACTCGTCTGCCGCAATGCGCATCTGTCCATGCCGGTGAAGTTCTGGGGCGATGAGGATGGCTCGCGCTATCAGGCTGCCTATTTCGACCGGTTCCCCGGAATATGGGCGCATGGCGATTTCGCCGAGATGCGCCCTTCCGGCGGCTATGTTATCCATGGACGTTCGGACACGACGCTCAATCCCGGCGGGGTTCGCATCGGCACGGCCGAAATCTACCGGCAGGTGGAAACCGTGCCTGAAGTCGAAGAGGCCATTGCCGTGGGGCAGGATATCGAGGGCGACCAGCGGGTCATCCTCTTCCTGCGCATGAAGGGCGGTGCGGTTTTGACGGAAGAGCTGGAAAAAACGATCCGCAGCCGCATCCGTTCGGGTGCGACGCCGCGGCATGTGCCGGCAAGGATCATTGCCGTCAGCGCCATTCCCCGCACGCGTTCGGGCAAGATTTCCGAAATCGCGGTGCGTGACACCATCCATGGCCGGCCGGTGAAGAATGCCGATGCGCTCGCCAATCCCGAAGCGCTCGAACTTTTCCGCAACCTGCCGCAGCTGAAGGACTAGGCCGATGGAGGATCAACCGAAAACCGTGCTCGTCACGGGTTCCACCAGCGGCATCGGGCTCGCCATCGCCAAACGTTTCGCCGAGGCGGGGTATCTGGTTGCGGTGCATGGCATAGAGACGGCCGAGGAGGCGACGCAGGCGCTGGAGGCGGTCGCGAAGGTGGCGCGGCACAGGCCGGTCTATTTTGCCGCCAACCTCGCCAATTATGATGAAAGCGCCCATCTGCCGGAAACCGTCATCGCCGAATTCGGTCATATTGACGTCCTCGTCAATAATGCCGGCATCCAGAAAGTCGCGCCGATCGACGAGTTCGATTTTGCCGATTTCTCCCACATTGTCGCTATCTCGCTCGACAGTGCCTTTCATACGATCCGTGCGGCTTTGCCGGGCATGAAGGAAAGGGGTTGGGGCCGCATCGTCAACATCGCTTCCGCGCACGGCCTGCGTGCTTCGCCCTTCAAGGGACCCTATGTGGCGACCAAACATGCAGTGGTGGGCCTGACGAAAAGCGTGGCGCTGGAAGTGGCCGAACTCGGCATCACCTGCAACGCCATCTGCCCCGGTTATGTCTGGACGCCGCTTGTCGCCGCCCAGGTTGCCGATCAGGCGCGTGTGCATGGCATGAGCGAGGAGGATGTGGTGAAAAAGGTGATGCTTGCGCCGCAGCCGACCAGGCGGTTTGTGCAACCGGAAGAAGTGGCGGAAATGGCGCTTTATCTCTCCGGCGATATGGCGCGCTCCATCACCGGCACCACCATCTCCATCGATGGCGGCTGGACCGCGAAATAATTCTCGTGCACGCGCTTGAAGCGAACCGTCTCATCGGCTTCCGGCATTGTTGAGCGGTTTCAATCCTGTATAGTTTTCGTGGACGGCGGAGTCAGCGCCGTGTTCACGGAAAAGCGTCATGATGAACACAGGGTCTTTTGAAGCGCCGCTGGCGCGCTCGCGCTTCGACACGCGCCAGGTGCCGAAACGCGACGCCATGGGGCTTTGGCGGGATTCGATCAACGTGCTGTTCGATGCCCGGCTGCGTCGCCCGCAGGATGACGGTTTCTTCGCCAGCGTCGATGCGGCTTTCATCGGCAATGTCGCGCTCGGTCGCACCCAGTCCTCGGCGCAGGATTTCGACCGTTCGCGCCACAAGCTTGCCCGCGACGGCATGGACGGTTTTCTCCTGCAATTCTACGCCAGCGGACAAAGCATGTCGCGGCGTGGATCGGGCGAGACCGCGGGCCCCGGCGACCTCTATCTCATCGATATGGCGCAACCGTTGGCCACTGCGACGACAGACCATGACCATCTCAGCCTCGTCGTGCCGCGCCGGCTGCTGGAAGGCAGGCTTGTCGGTTCCGGCAATCATCATGAACGTGTGCTGCCGGCCGGTCTGCCGCTGGTATCGCTGCTGCGCGAAACGATGACGAGCATCTATCGTCATTTCGACGTGATGAACGCCAGTGAAGGCGCAGCCACGGTCTCGCCGCTTCTGGACCTTGCCGCAGCCGCCATCAACAATCATGTCGGGCACGACAATGCGCAGGGCGTGCAGCGGGCGCTCCGGGCATCCATCAGGCGCTATATCGACAATCACCTTCTCGATCCGGCCCTGTCGGTGGAAAGGGTCATGGGCGAATTCGGCGTATCACGGCGCACCGTCTATCGGCTTTTCGAGCCGCTGGGCGGGTTTTCGGCCTGCATCACCCATCGGCGTCTCGAACGTGCAATGGATTTCCTGCGGGCACCGCAATCGGCACATATGACGATTGCCGAGGTGGCGGCGTCTTATGGTTTCACCAATCCGGAAAATTTCAGCCGCGTCTTCAAGAAGACCTTCGGTCTTTCGCCGCGCCAGATGCGCCATTTCGCGTCGGAAAGCCGTGACGTCACGTCGGATATTCTGAAGCCTGATAGTGCGGAATGGACACGCTGGATCGTGCAGCTCGGCCGCTGATCACGCTTTGCCGAGCTCTATCTGACACTTTATGACGGTTTGTTGGCACAATTCGACCATTCGCTGCGGTTGCGTCGCAACGGGGATGTGCGACTCGTCCAGACGTGCCAAACAAGGGGAAGTTATTTTATCGATATATTGCCTGACAATCATGATGTTGAGAATTCCTGCTTTTCTGGACCTTTGGCGTGGATGGCGCCATGCGGTTAAAAGATACCTTTCCTTTTCCGGCACCCGCTTTCATGCGGGAACATTGCCCCCGCCGTCGGCGAATTCCGATAACCCGCCAGACGATATCCGGGAAACGGATGGCGGTGGAACACGCCTGCCGGTCTCCTGGCTCGGCCTCGGGCAAAGCTTCAGCGCGGTGGATGTGGCAGAGGATGAGCGCGCGGAGAGGCCCCGTTTGCCGGCCGAGTGCGGTTAAAGTCGTTCTCCGGCGATCTGGAACAAAACCCTGACCCAGGGGATTAAATCTGCAGGGTTACAGGGAGTGAAAGACATGGCCAGAGAAAATGCCCACTATCTCGACGGTCGGGATTCCCCGAAAAGCGAGACGGCAACACGGGCACGGCAAGGGTCCCAGGGACGGCCGGTGCTTGTCATTTTGATTGTCAGTGTACTTCTTGCGCTGGTGGTTTGGGCCGTCGTCGAATATTCGGTTTTCGAGCCTGATGAGAACCGGCCGCAAAATTCCCAGATGGAGACCTCACCTGCCCCGCAGGGCTCGACCGGCGCGTCGCAAAACCCATGACCACCATGCCGTGAAATTTTTCACGACAAATGAATGGTTCTTATGGAACCAGATCGCACCCGATTTCATTTCACGCAAAGTGACAGGAATCGGGGGTTTCATTCATGGCAGTCACCGTCACTGCGGTTATTCTCTCGCTGATCGGCCTTGCGCTGTTCGGCTTCGGCTCTCAGCTGGTCATGCTGGGCGGGAGCTTTTATTATGTCCTTTCCGGGCTGGCCTTCCTGTTGACGGCCATCCTGCTCTTCAAGCGCAATCGTGCAGCACTGCACGTCTATGCCGTCTTCATCGTCGCGACCCTTGCCTGGGCCGTCTGGGAAGTTGGTTTCGACTGGTGGCAGCTCGGTCCGCGTGGCGGCATCATCATTCTCATCGGCCTCTGGCTTCTGGTGCCCTGGGTCAGAAAACCACTTGGTTTTGCGAGCCCGACAGGCTTGCGTTACGGCCCGAATGCATGGCCGCTTGGGCTATCGGTTCTCGCCTCCATAGCAGTGGCCGGATATTCCATGGCGCAGGATCCGCATGACAAGCCGGGTTCCCTGCCACAGGAGACCGCATCTGCGGCACCCGTCTATGGCGGCAATGTGCCTGACGGTGACTGGCATCAATATGGTCGCACCCCCTATGGCCAGCGTTATTCGCCGCTGACCCAGGTCAATGTCGATAACGTCTCGCAGCTCAAGGAAGCCTGGCGTTACCAGACGGGCGACGTGAAGCTGCCCGATGATGTGGGTGAGACGACCTATCAGGTCACGCCGCTCAAGGTTGGCAACACGCTTTATATCTGCACGCCGCATAATTGGGCGATTGCCATCGATGCCGCCACCGGCAAGGAAAAGTGGAAATACGACCCGAATGTCGGCCTCAATCCCGACCGCCAGCACCAGACCTGCCGCGGCGTTTCCTATTATGCCGAGCCCAACGCCGCGCAGGGAACGGCCTGCGCCGAGCGCGTCTATCTGCCGACCTCCGATGCGCGGCTGATCGCACTCGATGCCGCAACCGGTCAGGTCTGCACGTCCTTTGCAGATCAGGGTGTCCTGCATCTTGAGCAGGGCATGAAATACAATCCCGCCGGTTATTATTATTCGACCTCGCCGCCGGTCATCGCCGCTGGCAAGATCATCATCGGCGGCGCGGTGAACGACAACTATTCCACGCAGGAACAGTCCGGCGTCATCCGTGCTTTCGATGTGAACAGCGGCGCTTTGATCTGGAACTGGGATTCCGGCAATCCGGAAAAGACCGAGCCGATTGCGGCGGGCGAGACCTATACGACCAACTCGCCGAACAGCTGGTCTGTTCTAAGCTATGACGAAGGTCTCGGCCTCGTCTATGTACCGCTCGGCAACCAGGTGCCGGATCAGCTCGGCATGGGGCGCAGCGAGAATGTGGAGAAATATTCCTCCTCCATCGTCGCGCTCGATATCAATACCGGCAAGGATCGCTGGGTGCGGCAGACAGTTCACCACGATCTGTGGGACATGGATGTTCCGGCCCAGCCGGTGCTTCTGGACATCACCAAGGACGGCCAGAGCGTTCCGGCGCTCGTCGGACCCACCAAGCAGGGCGATATCTACGTTCTCGACCGGCGTACCGGCGAACCGCTTCTGCCGATCACGGAAGAACCGGCGCCGGGCGGTGCCATCCCTGAAGACTTCACATCGCCGACGCAGCCGACGACGGCGCTGTCATTCAAGCCGGAGCCGCTGAAGGAAAAGGACATGTGGGGCGTCTCCATGTTCGATCAGCTCGCCTGCCGTATCCGCTTCCATCAATTGAACTACAAGGGTCGTTACACGCCGCCGTCGCTGACGGGGTCGATCATCTATCCCGGCAATTTCGGCACGTTCAACTGGGGCAGCGTGGCGGTCGATCCTGAACGTCAGGTCATGTTCGGCATGCCGACCTATCTCGCCTTCACCTCGAAGCTGGTTCCGCGCGACCAGATTCCGCCAAAGGGTCAGGACGAGAAGGGCAGCGAGCAGGGCTTGAACCGCAATGACGGCGCGCCCTATGGCGTCTTTATGGGGCCGTTTCTCGGTCCGTTGAAAATCCCCTGCCAGGCGCCGCCATGGGGCTATGTCGCAGGTGCTGACCTTCGCACCGGCGATATCGCCTACAAACACAAGAACGGCACGGTCTACGACATGACGCCGCTGCCACTGCCCTTCAAGGTGGGTGTGCCGGGCATCGGCGGGCCGATGATCACCAAGGGTGGCGTGGCCTTCCTCGGTGCGGCGGTCGACGACTATCTGCGGGCCTACGACCTCACTACCGGCAAGCAGCTCTGGGAAGCGCGTCTGCCGGCCGGTGGCCAGGCAACGCCGATGACCTATGCCCTGGAGGGCGGCAAGCAATATGTCGTGATGGTTGCCGGGGGGCACGGCTCGGTGGGAACCAAACCGGGCGACTATGTGATTGCCTATACCCTCCCATAGAACGGGTAGCCCTTAAGCAAAAAAAACCGGAATGGATGACCATTCCGGTTTTTTTAATTGTGCGGCTGAAACCTGTCATGCCGCTTTCTTCTGGGCCGCCGCATTGATCGAAGTCTTGGCAAGCGATGTCAGCGCATCGTCTGTTTTGGTTTCTTCCTTGAGCGTGGCGTCCAGCAGGGAAACGACGTTGGCGTGTCCCAGCTTTTCCGCCCATGCCTTTAGGGTGCCGTAACGCGCGATCTCATAATGTTCGACCGCCTGGGCCGACGAAATGAGACCGGCATCGAGAGCCGCCGTGCCCTTGAAGTCATCCATGATCTCCTCGCCCTCGGCGATGATGCCCTGGATAGCTTCGCAGGTCTTGCCCTGCGCCCGCTTGCCGATCATTTCGAACACTTCCTGCAGGCGTTCGATCTGTCCCTGCGTTTCTTCCTTGTGCTTTTCAAAGGCCTGTTTCAGCTTGGTATCGGTTGCTGCCCGCGCCATCTTCGGCAGGGCTTTGAGAATCTGCCTTTCGGCGTAATAGATATCCTTCAACGTGTCGTAAAACAGGTCGTCGAGTTTCTTCTCGGCCATTGGTCCTTCTCCCATGTGTGAAAGTGCGTGGCGTGCGCCCGCACGGGAGACAAACCCTTCGCAGCTCCCATGGTTCCGGCTCCGTTGCGCGCAACATTTATATTGCTGCAGGGAACCAACAGGCTTTCCCTAACTTACTGTGCTGAAATTTCGGGAGGAGACACGACTGTGCCCCAAAGCCTTGCAGAAGAATTTTCCATGAATATCTCCATTCCCTTCGAGGTGCTGGTGGTGCGCGTTTTTGGTGCGGTCATCCTGTGCGGCCTGATCGGTCTGGAGCGCGAATTTCACAAGAATACTGCCGGTCTTCGCACCAATATGCTGATCGGTCTTGCAGCGGTCACTTTCTGCGTCATCACCATCCATATGATGGAGACGATGGCGGAGGGTCATGAGGCCGCGCGGCTCGATCCCATCCGGCTGGTGGAGGCCGTGACGGCGGGCATCGCCTTTCTGGCGGCAGGTGTGGTCGTCTATACCAGGGGCGATGTCAAAGGTCTGACGACGGGGGCAAGCATGTGGCTCTCCGCGGCGATCGGCCTTGCCGCCGGTCTCGGCATGTGGCCGCTGGCCATTGTTGCCGCCGGCATCGGCATCCTCGTCTTGTGGACGCTGCGCCGCATACAGGTGGTGGCGGGCATCAAGGACGAATGAACGGCGATCAATCGAACCGGAAGAGATCGGCGTCGGGATCCTTGCCGCCATTGACGGCGGCAGCGATTATCTCGGCGGCGATCTGGCTGAAGGTGATGCCGTTACCCCCGAAGCCCATGACGGCGTAGACGTTCCTCATGCCGGGAACCGCGCCGATCAGCGGCAGGCCGGTGGTGGTGGTACCGAAGGCCGCCGCCCAGCGATATTCCGGCTCTCCGATGTCGATACCAAGGAGACTTTCTATCTTGCGCCGGATTGCGTCCTGTTTGGCAAAGAGCTTTCCTTCAGAAAGGTACGATGTCGGGTTTTCCTCATCTTCGCCCCCTGCGATCAGGCGTCCGTCACGGTCGGTACGCAGGTAGAGATAGGGATCGGAAGCCTCCCAGACGATATGGCTTTTCAGCCAGTCCGGCAGATCGATGCCCTTCCTGCTCGCCAGCGCCCAGGTGGAGATGATCTGATGTTTCGGGCTTTCCAGCGACTTCAGGAATTCGTATCCGGTGCAGAAAACGACATTGCGGGCGGAAAGGATCTTGCCCTGTGCGGTGGCGACGACCACCTCGTCACCGAGGTTTCTGAGATCGGTGATTTCCAGATGGGACACGATTTCCGCACCGGCGCCCGACGTGTGGCGCAAAAGGCCGGCCGTCAGCTGTGCGGGATTGGCGGAGGCCGAAATATCGCTGAGGATAGCCCCAGTCCGATCGATGGCGTAGTCGCTCCTCAATTCGGCGGGGCCAAGGAAGCGCGCCGCAATCCCTGCTTCTTCCCGGGCTGCCGCTTCAGCCTTCAGCGCGCGCGACCCCATTTCGTCGCCGGCGAGATAAAGCGCCTGCTTGCGCGCCATGCTGCAGGATATGCCGAGCGAGGAAACGATTTCCTCAAGACGCAGGACGGCCCGCGCCGAGCGTTGCCACGCCCGATCCGCAGCGTCCCTACCGATCATCTTTCTGAGTTCAGTCAGAGGAGTGTCGATCTCGTGTTGAATCATCGCGGTGCTGGCGACGCTGCTGCCCATTACCGGGTCACGCCGGTCGACGATCAGCATCGACTGGCCCGGCCTGTGCAACGCATGGGCCACAAGCGCGCCGCTGATGCCGGCACCCACCACGATCGTGTCATAATGGTTGGCTTCCGGGGTCTTTCCGCTGCGAATGCCGATGCGGGGCGTATCGGCCCACAGGGGTTTTGATTCCCTGAGGTCCCGTTCCTTCGTCAGTTCCGATGTGTGCATGAAAGTGTCCTGAAAGGTCTCACGGCTCGGTATAGCCGGCGACGTTGATGATGAGTGTTCCGTTTTGGGGATTGTTTCGGAAGAAGAGCGTGCCGGTGTCGCGGGATTCCGAGGCGACATAATCGAATGTCACGTCGGCGCTTTCCAGCGTGGCGGCATTTTGCTGCAGGTCGCCGCGCACATGCACCTGCGCCGCCGTCGTCATCGAGAGGTTGCGAATGTCGAAACTCACCCGGTACTGTCCCGCCTGTGCCTCGACGTCCGTGACGGCAAACTCGAAACGGGCCTTGTCCGGCTTGTAGCGATAGATGTCATAGCCGATCCAGCCGAGCATCGCGACGACAAGAAGCGTACAGACGGCGCCCGTCAGCCACTCCACCCAATGCGGCTTGGGGCTTTCAACATGTTTGCGGCCCTTCGATATGGTCATTTTTTCCTCACAGGATCAGCCGGGCAGAGGCTGCGCCGATCGAAGCGGGAACACCGAGAATGACGGCGGCATTCATGATCTGCGACAGCGAGGTATGGTCGAGACGTTCGAAGGTCCAGAGCGTGTAGATACTGATGGCAATGGCGATGACATAACCGGGCAGGGTGAAGCGCAGGAAGGACTGCCACCATTCCTGCCCCTCGTGCACTTGGTGCGACCCCTTGAAATGAAGCGCATAAACGAAGCCGTGCATGATCGCGATCGAGACCAGGCAAAGCGCCAGAATGTGATAGGGAGTTACTTTGTAGGCAATCAGGATCATTTCTTCCGTCGGGGCGACATTGAGGCTGAGAAAAAGCGCGCCGACCATCATCATGAAGAGTTCGTGCAGATAACCCGTCTCGCCGGAATATTCGCCATCGTCCTCATCCTCGGTGTCGGAATGTTCGCCGAGCTGGCTGCGGCCAAGCAGCGCCCCGATGCTGGCGGGCACGGATTGCAGGGCGATTTTGGCGATGAGATTTGAGGTGGTGAGCTGATCGTTCAAAATGCCGAACAGCAAAAGTACGGCGGCGCTGACGGCAATGCCCAGCCCATAGGCCGTTATCGCGTCGCGTAGCGCCTGTGTCCGGGAATGAATATTTTCAAAGCCGATGCGGCGGGCGAGCAGGAAAAGCAGCGGCAGGTTGAGGATGCAAAGCAGCAGAAGCCGCCAGGAATTGATGTAAAGGCCTAGAAACCACATTTCCATGGTCATCAGCATGGGCAGGGCAAACAGCAGTGCGCCTGCCGTTCCACGTGCCAGACCGATCAGAAATTGCCTGACTTCATCACTATCCGCATCTTTTCGTGTGATTGCCGCCATTCGTCCCCCTGCATGAAGAGATAACGCAGTGGCGTTTTTCCGGTTCCGTTGGTTATTTTGCGGGATCGATGAGTGCTATGCCGAATTCGCGGCGGTAACTGCGCCGCAATTCCGCCGGTGTCTCGCGAATGACGACTTCGAGCGTCGGGCGCACCACCCCCTTCAGGAAATGGCCGCCTTTCGTAGAACCGTCGGCAAAGCCCAGAACAACGTGCAGGTGCGGATTTGGGGTGTCGTTTTCGTCAAGCGTAATATCGCCAAGCAGGCTCAGAACCTCGCTCTGCTCCGTCACGGGAATTTCCTTATATTCGCGCGTCGAAAGGTCGAAAAAAGCGAGCGTCGCAGTTGAAAAGGCACCTATCGCGGTCACCGACGCAGCGTTGATGTTTTCCGATTTTGCGAAGCGGCGGATCGCCTCGAATGCCTCTTCCTCCGGGTCGATGACAAGAATGAAGGCACGTTCGGCACCGGTGACCAGCAATCTACTTTTCATGGATGTCTCCCAATAAAAGTGCCGCCGGCAAGCGGCGGCACAGGAATGTCATGCACCTCAGGCGGCGCGGCGTTCGTGGCGGCCTTCCTCGACCTCCTCGACGATTTTCGCAACGAAGGCATCTAGGTCTTCCGGGCTGCGGGACGTGATGATGCCCTTGTCCGTCACCACCTTTTCGTCCTTCCAGTTGGCGCCGGCGTTTTTCAGGTCGGTCTTGATCGACCAGTAGGAAGTGGCGTTACGGCCGCGCAGGGCATCCGCTTCAACGAGAAGCCAGGGGGCGTGGCAAATCGCAGCCACGACCTTGCCGGACTTGACGAAATCGCGAATGACGCGCATCGCATCCTCGTCGTGGCGCAGGACATCCGGATTGATCTGGCCGCCTGGAAGAACCAGCGCATCGAAGTCATCCGATTTGATGCTCCCGGCGGAAAGATCGACGGCAATGCTGTCGCCCCAGTCCTTTTTATCCCAGCTCCTGATCTCGCCTTCCTTGATTGAGGCGATCTTTACGTCCGCACCCTTGGCCTTCAACTGGTCATAGGGCACGCGCAGTTCGGAGCGCTCATAGCCGTCCGTTGCGAGAATGAGGATCTTTGCAGCGTTGATGGCAGTCATATCTGTCTCCTTATGGGTTCAATCATCCTTGTCGGAATTCACGGAAGGGAGAAAAAATTCCACGTCCTTCAGGCGTTCCTCGTCGAGATTTTCGATGTTGGTCTGCCAAAATCTCTCCGCTTCCGCCGGTTCGTCTTTCCATTGGCGCACGAAGGTCTTGTTGTCGTCGATCATGACCTGGCGGGTTCCGCCGAGCCGCAGATATTCTTCCGCAAGTTTACGCGTTTCGGTCTTTTCCATGTCGCGGCTCCTTATGCGTGGAAAGCGGGGACGGAGGGACGCCGGATGGGTAAGAAGCTCGGCTGCCATTTCGTTGGCCACCGGGAGAAAACGGAAAAATCCCGATGTTCTTCAGCGCCATCGCGTCCGTTTGACACGGCGGCCCTCCTGCCAGAACAACGTGGGCTTTCCTATATGGTTCCCATGTTTTGAAGGGGTGTCATTGCCGGGGCCAAATACATCGCGCGCAATTTTTCCCGGAACAAACGGGCCAGGCCCGCTGTTTTACCCCCGATGCAGGGGAGGCAGCATGGCAGCCGGACAGAGCGACGACGAATATCGCGGCAATAACGAAAACAAGGGTTTCTGGTCGATCGACTTCGGCAATTCGCCCGTCATCGGCACGGCTATTCATGACGGTCATCGCATCCGTCCCGATATAGCCGGCCTGATGGCACTTTCCCCGGACAAGCGGCTGCGGGAAGAAGATCCGTTTACCGGCGCGATGATTGCAGGGATGACCAACCGTATCGTCGTTCATCATTCGCGTTTTGAAATCGATCTCAACCGCGCTGCCGATCAGGCGATCTATTTAAAGCCGGAACAATCCTGGGGCTTGGAGGTCTGGAACGGGCAGCCGCCCGAAGACGCGCTTCGCCAATCGCTCGATTTTCATGCCGACTATTACACGATGCTTGAAGCGGTTCTTTCAACGGTTGAGCGCCGGCATGGCGCTTTCGTGGTGCTGGACGTGCATAGCTATAATCATCGCCGACAGGGCGCTGCCGCGCCGCCAACGGCGCAGGCGGAAGCGCCCGACATCAATATTGGCACCTATTCCATGGATCGTAGCCGCTGGAACGATATCGTCAGTGCGGTGGGCCGTCATTTTGCATCCGCGACCATTGGTGGGCGCCGCCTCGATGTGCGCGAGAATGTGGCCTTTCAGGGCAAAGGAGAGCAGACCCGCTTCATTCATGAGCGCTTTGCGGAGAATGGCTGCGCCATCGCGATCGAATTCAAGAAATTCTTCATGGATGAGTGGACGGGAGAGGCGGATGCGCGCGCGGTGGCGGATATTCGCGACACGATTGCAGCACTTCAGCCGGTCATTGAAGAATGTCTGAGATCGCGGCGATGAATATATCCTCCGCCCGCAATGCGCCGTCCCCCATCGCCGATCTGGTTGATGATGTCGTGTCATGCCTCGAGGCCGGCAAGGCCGTCCGCCGCGATGTCGGAAAAGATGGCCGCCTGCATATCGACCGGCCGCTGCCGTTCCTCTGTCTGCATCTGACGGGCGGCACGAAAGACCTCGCCGCGCGCGATATCGCCGCTGCCCATGCATCCTATCTCATCGCCTCCACCATTCAGGAGGCTGCGCCGCTGATCGAGGCCGTGGGCGCCGCCATGCGGCAGCGTTTCGGCGCTTTCATGGTGATTGATATCGGCGAGCTGGAACATGATATTCTTCTGGCCGACGATTCCCCCTTCCTGCCGCATTATGAAGTTTCCGTCTCCGCCACGGCTGAACCGGAAACGCAAAAGGCGCGCCGGGTCTTCATCAAAGCGGTTTGTGATGCCGAGGTGCGGTTTCGCACGCCGCGCATTATCCGGCCGGAACCGGATGCCGATCCGATCCTCAGGTTTCAGAATGCCGGGCTGGATTTCCCCTGCATCAGCGTGCGTTTTGCGCCGATCTATCGTCAGCCGGAATCCGGAGCGGATTATCCTGGCCTGCGCGAAACGATGATCGCCGATCTTTTCGATGCCGGTTTGCAGGCTTTCTCTTCATTTGCTTCCGGCATGGATGCACTCAAGGTCACCAGCCACCGGGCACTCGGCCGCAAAGCCTTCGTCGATGCAGTCAGACGTGCGGATCGTTCGATCGACGACATTGTCTCTTCCTTCGATTTTCTTCTGTCCGTCACACCGATCAATGCTCGCCGGGCCTTCGAGGAGTTCCGCGATGGCGGCTTTCAATATGCGCCGCGCCTGCTCTATCGGCCGCTCGGTGTCGATGTCGAGGAGCAGAAACGCAAGCTCTATTCGGTCGTTTTCGATCATCTGGAAGACCCGGTGCTCTATCACCTCTACCGGGAAAAACAGCGGGAGATCGATCTGCAGCTGACGATGCTTGCAAGCCTGCACCATCGCACCTTCACCGATTTTTCACGCGCCCTGTATGGCGCCGTGGAACCCGCACTTCTGACACTCGCGCTTGGTGTGCTCAAGGATTGTCCGCGAAAGGAAGAAGGCGGCGAAATCGCCATGGTCGATTGCTACGCGGTCGCCAAGAAGTCGCGGGAGATGGTCGAGACCTATCTGGCGGAAGACCCGGAATTCAAGGCGCGCGTCGAGATCCGTGACGACCTGCCGCCGGGCCTAATGGTGACGGGCGAGAAGCTTCTGATTTCCCGCCACACCGTCATGGAACAGCGCCGTGTCGAGGCGCTGCTGTCGCATGAGATCGGCGTGCATCTTCTCACCTATTTCAACGGCTCGTTTCAGGGCTTGCGGCTCTTTCGCACCGGCCTTTCCGGTTATGAGGGCGTGCAGGAAGGGCTGGCGGTGCTGGCGGAACATCTGGCCGGCGGCATGACGCGCGAGCGCCTGCGGCTGATCGCCGGCCGCGTTATTGGCTGCGCCGCCATGCTGGATGGGGCAAGCTTCGTCGAGACCTTCCGCATCATGACCCGCGACCACGGTTTCGATGAGGCCGGGGCCTTCAACATGGTGCTGCGCATCTATCGCGGCGGCGGTCTTTCCAAGGACGCGATCTATCTGCGCGGGCTGGCGGAGGTGCTGGAGCATCTGCGCAGGGGCGGGGCGCTCGATCCGTTCTGGATGGGCAAGATCGCCGCCGCCCATTTTCCGGTGATGCAGGAGCTGGCCCTGCGCGGCCTGCTTCGTCCGCCGGCTGTCAGACCCGCATTTCTGCTGCCCGCCCGGGCTAATGAGCGGCTGGAAAAAATACGGGCTGGGTTATCCATTGCCGAACTGGCGACATTATAGGAGGGGCTTCATGCGTATCGCATTTTTCGTCAATTCCATCGAAACCGAGGGACCGAACTACGCGACCGGCCTGCTTGCCATGGCGGCGCTCAATCGCGGCCACGAGGTGGTCTATCTGACGCCCGGCGATTTCACGTTGCGCTCGGACGACAGCCTGACCATCCATGCCACGGTGCTGCCGAAGGCGAAATACAAGAAATCGGATGCGTTTCATGCTGCCCTGCAGGACAAGGCGCTGGAACGGCGGACCATGGATGTGGAGGAAATCGATGCGTTGATGCTGCGCAACGACCCCTCTCTCGACCAGACCACACGGCCATGGGCGGTGCATGCCGGCATCCTGTTCGGGCGGCTTGCCGAACAGCGTGGCGTCGTGGTTCTGAACGATCCCGAAGGTCTGGCGCTCGCGCAGAACAAGCTCTATTTCCAGAGCTTTCCCGAAATCGTCCGCCCGACCACGATCATTTCGCGCAATGTCGAGGAAATCCGCGCCTTTGCCGACGCGCACCCCAAGGGCGTCATCGTCAAGCCGCTGCAGGGCTCCGGCGGCAAGAATGTCTTCAAGATCGGCTCCAGCAAGGAGACCAATCTCAACCAGATTTTCGAGGCGGTGAGCCTCGAAGGTTATCTGATCGCGCAGGCCTATCTGCCGGCCGCCAAGGATGGTGATATCCGCTTCTTCATGATGAATGGCCGCCCGCTGATGCGCGACGGTCAATATGCCGCCCTGCGCCGCGTGCCGGCGAAAGGCGATCTGCGCTCCAACATTCACGCCAAGGGCACCGCCGAGGCGGTGAAAGTGACGGACGAAATCGTGGCGCTTGCCGATATGATGCGGCCGAAGCTGGTGGAAGACGGCATGTTCCTTGTCGGGCTGGATATCGTTGGCGACAAGATACTGGAAGTGAACGTGTTTTCCCCGGGTGGCCTTTCCAATATCCGCGATCTCACGGAGATGGATTTCAGCGACACGATCATTGAGGCCGTCGAAACCAAGATCACCATGCAGAGCGCTTCCGGCGGCACCATCTCCAACCGCCTGCTGGCGACGTTGTGAGGTTATTCTCGTAATTCGGCCGGGTGCATCTCGCGATACCAGGCGACGAGGGCCTTGATGCCCTCTTCGACCGGGGTTTGCGGCACATAACCGGTCAATGCCTTCAGAAGGTCGGGCGAGGCGAAGGTGCGGGGAACATCGCCCTGCTGCATCGGCAGCATGTTGCGGATCGCGGGTTTCCCGACCGCCTTTTCGACCGTCTCTACGAAATGCATCAGTTCCACCGGCTGGCCGCCGCCAATATTGACCACGCGGAAGGGCGCGTGGTGCGAGAGCGTATCGGTGACGCCTTCCTGCGTGACGCGGTTTTCCTCGGACGGGATAACCGTGCTCAACCGGACGATGCCCTCGACCAGATCGTCGATATAGGTGAAGTCGCGGCTCATATTGCCTTGCCCGTAAATATCGATCGGCCGGCCGTTGGAAACGGCGTCGACGAATTTGATCGGCGCCATGTCCGGCCGTCCCCATGGACCGTAGACCGTGAAGAAGCGGAAGGCGGTGGTGGGCAGCTTGTGCAGATGGGCATAGCTGTGCGCCATCAGCTCCATCGATTTTTTGGTGGCGGCGTAAAGCGTCATCGGCTCGTCGGCCTTGTCGCTTTCCGCAAAGGGGATTTTTTCGTTGGCGCCGTAGATGGAGGAGGTCGATGCCAGCATCAGGTGCTTGACCTCAAGGCTTCTGGCGAGCTCCAGCATGTTGAACGAGCCGATGAGATTGGAATCGATATAGGCGCGCGGATTTTCAAGGCTGTAACGGACGCCTGCCTGTGCGGCGAGGTGGATGATGATCTCAGGTTCGGCGGCCTCAGCCGCGCGCTTCAGCGCATCTGTATCTTCCAGCATGCCGATTTCGGCCCGGAAGCCGTTGGAGCGGGAAAGAATGGCGTGGCGTTTTTCCTTGAGGCTGACATCGTAATATTTCGTCATGCCGTCGAAACCGGTCACGAAATGGCCGGCGTCCAACAGTCGCTTCGCAACATAAAAGCCGATGAAGCCAGCCGTGCCGGTAACCAGATAACGCATGATGATTATATCCCGAATTCGTTGGTGCGTTTGCGGTCTGACCGAAGCGCAGAAAACCTTTTAATGAAATGGCGAAAACGAAACCTCTATG
The DNA here is from genome assembly GCA_025560025.1 of Agrobacterium tumefaciens. Taxonomy (NCBI): domain Bacteria; kingdom Pseudomonadati; phylum Pseudomonadota; class Alphaproteobacteria; order Hyphomicrobiales; family Rhizobiaceae; genus Agrobacterium; species Agrobacterium tumefaciens. Next base: position 1,388,271 of record CP048486.1, read on the forward strand.
CGCCCTTGTCGAAACCGCCTTCATGCGGACGGCCGACCGCGGCATAGATGAAACCATGCGCGGCGACCTCATCCGTGCGGTAGATATTGCGCAGATCCACCAGCACCGGATGTTTCATGATCGCTTTCAGGCGCGGCAGGTCGAGCGCACGGAACTGGTTCCATTCCGTCACGATCACCACGGCGTCGGCATCTTCCGCCGCCTCGTAGGGGCCGGCCGCGTATTCGATGTCTTCCATCAGATGGCGGGCATTCGCCATGCCTTCCGGATCGTAACCGACGACTTTCGCACCGCCGTCCTGCAGGGTCTGGATGATGGCGATTGCCGGGCTGTCGCGCATGTCGTCGGTATTCGGTTTGAAGGTGAGGCCGAGCACAGCGATCTTCTTGCCGCGCACATCGCCGCCCACCGCATTGATGACCTTGCGGCCCATGGCGCGCTTGCGATTGTCGTTAATGGCGATGGTGGTCTCGATCAGTCGCACCGGCGCGTCATAATCCTGCGCGGTCTTGGCGAGCGCCAGCGTGTCCTTCGGGAAACAGGAGCCGCCATAACCGGGGCCGGCATGCAGGAATTTGGGGCCGATGCGGCCATCGAGGCCGATGCCGCGCGAGACATCCTGCACATTGGCGCCGACCTTTTCGCAGAGGTCAGCCATCTCGTTGATGAAGGTGATCTTCATCGCCAGAAAGGCGTTGGCGGCATATTTGATTAGTTCGGAAGCGCGTCTTGTGGTGAAGAGCAGCGGCGACTGGTTGAGATAGAGCGGGCGGTAAACCTCGGTCATGACGGGGCGGGCGCGCTCGTCCGAAAGGCCGACGACGATGCGGTCCGGCCGCTTGAAATCCTCGATGGCCGCACCTTCGCGCAGGAATTCCGGGTTGGAGACAACCGCAAAATCGGCCGAAGGGTTTTCCTCGTGGATGATACGCTCCACCTCATCACCTGTGCCGACGGGAACGGTGGATTTGGTGACGATGACCGTGAAGCCGTCAAGCGAATGGGCGATCTCTTTTGCCGCCGCATAGACATAACCAAGATCGGCATGGCCATCGCCGCGCCGCGAGGGCGTGCCGACCGCGATGAAGACGACATCGGCATTGGCAACGGCTGCGGAAAGATCGGTGGTGAAGCTCAACCGCCCGGCCTTTGCATTGTTGGCGACAATGGTCTCCAGACCCGGTTCGAAGATTGGAATATGGCCGTTTTTCAGGGCCTCGATCTTCTCCGGCATCTTGTCGACGCAGACCACATCATGGCCGAAATCCGCAAAACACGCGCCGGACACAAGGCCGACATAACCCGAACCGATCATCACAATCCGCATTCTTTTTCCTTTCGGTTAGCGAGGCCATGGTAACGCAGCAATATCAGCCGGGGAAATCGGCGGATGAAAATCGCACGATAATATTTAGCCGCCTTCACGCCCGCCGCCAAGCGCCACGATCAACACCGGCTAACCTCTTTCCATGACGGTGATGTGATGGCCATGGCGGGACAAATTTGCCGCACCCTGCAGCCATTTTCATCGGTTGGGTTCAATCGGGCAATTTTGCCGTTTTTCCGGCTTGCACTCATAGGTAGCCGGGTCTAGCCATAGGGCTGAGGATCAAATCTGCCAGACTGTCTGTCCCTTGAAGGGGCGTCCGGGTCGCGTTCCACGCGGCCGGGGGATGCTTTGCATTGCGGTCGGTGTTTGGGGACGTTCAAATGCAAAAGGGTTTTCTGCTCGGTCTGTTCGCTTATGCGACCTTTTCCATGGGCGATGCCACCATCAAGTCGCTTGGATCGCAGATCAGCGTTTTCGAAATCGGCTTCTTCAGCATTCTATTTTCCGGCATTTTCATTTTCTTCAGTAAACCACGGGAGGAAAGGTGGCGTGAATTCTGGCGCATGAGCCGGCCCTTTGCCGTGCACGGGCGTGCCATTTCCGGCCTCTTCGCCGGTATTTTTGGCATCTACGCCTTCACCACTATTCCACTGGCGGAAGCCTATGCGCTGATCTTCCTGTCGCCGCTTTTTGTGACCGTGCTTTCCGCCGTGGTGCTGAAGGAAAATATCGGTCCATGGCGCTGGGCGGCGGTTCTGGCGGGTATCGTCGGCGTGATCCTCGTCGTGCGGCCAGGCTTCAAGACGCTGGAACTCGGGCATTTCGCCGCCATCGGCGTTGCCTTCCTGGCGGCGATGACCATCGTTTTGCTGCGCTCGCTTGCCGGCAAGGAAAAGCGCACCTCGATCATGGGCGTGCTGCTGATCTACGGCCTCACCTTCAATGGCATTGCCTCCATCCCCGAATTCGTCATGCCCAACCTGCACCAGCTTCTGGCCTTCGCCTTCATCGGCCTTTGCACGGCCACGGGGCAGATCACCCTTCTGGTCGCAACCCGCATCGCGCCAGCAAGCCAGATCGCGCCATCGCATTATTCGCAAATCCTCTGGGCCGTGGCGATCGGCATGGCTTTCTTCCACGAATATCCGGATGCGGTCGCCGTGCTTGGTCTGGCCGTCATCGCCGCATCGGGACTGCTGACGATGATCCGCGAAAAGGTGAGGCTCGGCACCGTGCGCTGGAACCCGTTTTTCCGCAATCGCCTCTGAATTCACCCTTGATCGGAAACAGTGCGTCAACCGAAGCGCGGCTTGTGAAGCGGTGGCAACCCGGCCCATAAGGCTTTCATCTTTAGATGAACGGAGAGCCGCAAATGCTCGTGGATGGAAAATGGACCGCCGAATGGCATCCGGTGCAGGCGACCGACAAGAAAGGCGGCTTCGTTCGCCAGACCTCCGGCTTCCGCAACTGGGTGACACCTGACGGCTCGGCGGGGCCGACGGGTGAGGGCGGCTTTGCGGCCGAAAGTGGCCGTTATCATCTTTACGTCGCGCTGATCTGCCCATGGGCATCGCGCACGCTGATCGGCCGAAAGCTGAAGAAGCTGGAAGAGGTGATTTCCGTTTCCGTTGTCGAGCCCGCCCTTTCCGACGAGGGCTGGAAATTCGGCGACTATCCGGGCGCGGATCGCGATACGCTCAACGGCTTCACCTATATGCACGAGGTCTATACCAGCGCGGATCCGCATTATACCGGCCGCGCCACCGTGCCCGTGCTTTGGGACAAAAAGACGAAAACCATCGTCAACAACGAATCCGCCGATATTCTGCGCATGCTGAATTCCGGTTTCGGCGATCTGGCCGATAATGGCGTGGACCTGTATCCGGAAGCTTTGCGCGATGAGATCGATGCTCTCAATGACCACATCTATCCGCGCCTCAACAACGGCGTTTACCGGACCGGTTTCGCCACCACGCAGGTCGCCTATGAAGAGGCCTTCGCCGATGTGTTCGCGACGCTTCAGGAGCTCGAAAGCCGCCTCGTCTCAGGCGGACCTTTCCTTTTCGGCGATCACCTGACCGAAACGGATGTCCGGCTCTTCGTGACGCTGGTGCGTTTCGATGCCGCCTATTACGGCCTGTTCAAATGCAATCTTCGCCGTATCGCCGATTATCCCGCCCTTCAGGCTTATATGATGCGGGTGCTGACCATTCCGGGCGTGCGCGACACGGTCAATATCGACCATATCAAGCGCGGTTATTATTCCATCAAGGCGCTCAACCCGACCCGCATCGTGCCCGTCGGTCCCGATCTTCCCGGGCTGTATGACGTTTCACTCAGCCCTTCGAGCTGAGTGAATGATGGATTACACTGGTTTGCCGACCTGATCGAGCAGCCAGGCCTGAAAGGCGCGGGCCAGCGCATTGTCCTGCCGTCCTTCCGGCAGGGCGACGTAATAGCTCTTGTCAGTCTGCAGGGGAATGTCGAAGACGATTTCGAGGCGGCCGGAGGCGATCTCCGCCTCGATGAGATATTTCGGCAGAAGGGCAAAGCCGATGCCGCTTGCGGCGGCCTCGATGATCATCGAGAACTGGTCGAAACGGCTGCCCTGATAGGCATTGTCAGCCGTAACCCCGTTCATCTCCAGCCATTCCGTCCATAGTTTCGGCCGCGTCGTCACATGTAGCAGCGGCTGCCCGGTCAGATCCTGTGGTTGGCTCACGCCGGCGCGGCGTAGCAGGGCGGGGCTTGCGACCGGCACGATCACCTCGTTGCACAAAAATGTGCAGGTACCATGCGCCCAGACCGGCTGGCCGTAGTGAATGGCGAGGTCGAACCCTTCTTCGTCGAAGTCGAAGGGATGCGAGCGCGAGCCGATGGTGATCGTTATTTCCGGATTGGCGTTGATGAAGCGGTGGAGGCGCGGCATAAGCCAGCGGCTGCCAAAGGTGGGTAATGTCGCGACGGAAAGCGATGCGTGCGATGTTCCGGCTGAAACCGCGCGCACCATCAACTGTTCGGATTGCTGCAGCAGGCGCCGCACATCGGGCAGGAATTTACGCCCCGCTTCGGAAAGCACGACCCGCCTGCGGATGCGCTCGAAAAGCTGCATTCCCGTCTGCGCTTCGAGTTCGCCGATCTGCCGGCTCACCGCGCTCTGCGTGAGGTTGAGTTCTTCCGCCGCACGCGTAAAATTGCCGTGCCGTGCCGCGCATTCGAACGCCTGCAGGGTAACGATGTCAGGGACCAGTCTTCTGCGCGGATCCATTCCATTCTCGCATCAACTTACCCGCTTTCCTCATTGGAAAAGGGTCATTATGGCCATATATGATTACGGGAAAGAATGGAACGGTGCAAAACGCCAGTTTCACATAACGAATGGCAAATTCGGGGAAAGAAGAGTGACGGGAGTTGAAAGCGCCGTATCAAAACGGCCTTTCCTCCCCTTTTAAGCCAAAAGGACGATGGACATGGATGCGACCACGAAGCTCGACGTGAAACAGGAAGCCGCGGCCCTGCTCGACAGGATGGGTGTTGCCCGCGATCTTTACACCGGCGGCGATATGGCCTCCTTCAGCCCGGTGACGGGTGAACAGGTCGCGAGCCTGAAGACCGTTTCGGTCGAAGGTGTCGCAGCCGTGATCGACCGGGCCGATGCCGCCTTCAAGGTATGGCGCAATGTGCCGGCGCCTCGCCGTGGCGAACTGATCAGACTGCTCGGCGAAGAACTGCGCGCCTTCAAGGCCGATCTCGGCCGTCTCGTCTCGCTGGAAGCGGGCAAGGTTCCCTCTGAGGGCCTCGGCGAAGTGCAGGAAATGATCGATATCTGCGATTTCGCGGTCGGCCTTTCCCGCCAGCTTTATGGTCTCACCATCGCCACCGAACGCCCCGGCCACCGCATGATGGAAACCTGGCATCCGCTCGGCGTCGTCGGTGTCATCTCCGCCTTCAACTTCCCGGTCGCGGTGTGGTCGTGGAATGCGGCGCTCGCCATCGTCTGCGGCAATTCGGTGGTCTGGAAGCCTTCGGAAAAGACGCCGCTCACGGCGCTTGCCGTGCAGGGCATCTTCGAGCGCGCCGCCGCCCGTTTCGGCGATGCGCCGGAAGGTCTCTCGCAGCTTCTGATCGGCGACCGCGCCGTGGGTGAAGCTCTGGTAGACAATCCCAAGGTGCCGCTCGTCTCGGCCACCGGCTCCACCCGCATGGGCCGCGATGTCGGCCCGCGTCTGGCGAATCGCTTCGCCCGCGCCATTCTGGAACTGGGCGGCAACAATGCCGGTATCGTCTGCCCTTCCGCCGATCTCGACATGGCGCTGCGCGCCATCGCCTTCGGCGCCATGGGCACGGCCGGCCAGCGCTGCACCACGCTTCGCCGTCTCTTCGTGCATGACAGCGTTTATGATCAGCTCGTGCCGCGTCTGAAAAAGGCCTATGCCTCCGTTTCCGTCGGCAACCCGCTGGAAACGTCCGCACTCGTCGGCCCGCTAGTCGACAAGGCGGCTTTCGACGGCATGCAGAAGGCCCTCGAAGCGGCGAAAGCCCATGATGGCGTGGTGAATGGTGGCGGTCGTGTGGATACGGGTGCGCCGGATGCCTATTACGTCAAGCCGGCGCTTGTCGAAATGCCGAAGCAGGCGGGGCCTGTGCTGGAAGAGACTTTCGCGCCGATCCTTTACGTGATGAAGTATAGCGATCTCGATCAGGCGATAGACGATCATAACGCCGTGGCTGCTGGTCTTTCCTCATCGATCTTCACCCGCGACATGCAGGAATCGGAACGGTTCCTTTCGTCGGAAGGCTCGGATTGCGGCATTGCCAACGTCAATATCGGTACCTCGGGTGCGGAAATCGGTGGCGCCTTTGGCGGTGAGAAGGAAACCGGCGGCGGGCGTGAATCCGGTTCGGATGCGTGGAAGGCCTATATGCGCCGCGCCACCAACACCATCAACTACTCCAAGGCGCTGCCGCTGGCGCAGGGCGTTTCCTTCGATATCGAATAATCGCGTTCCTATAGACAAATTGATCCATCATGCCGGCGCGGCTCCATCCGCGCCGGCATTTCTATTCGATGGGTCGGATGAGGGCGTCCGCGACGATTTGCGGAAAAGAGGCATTTGCGCGGAATTTTATTCCCGCAATATTGCTGATATTGAATTATCGTCTCTCTATCGTTTTAATCGAAAATCCTAGCATTGCTCCATATCGCAACCCGGCAAGAGCGCCGGTGATAAGGAGATGAAATGCCAGCCGTCACCCGCCGCGCCCTTTCCGCCAGCATTCTTGTTGCCGCCGCATTCTCCGTCCTGCCGCTGCAGGCGCAGGCGGCGGAAGAGCTGAAGATCGGTTATCAGAAAACCGGCCTGCCGGTGATCGCCCGTCAGCAGGGTGTCATCGAAAAGGCGCTTGAGGCCAAGGGCGTGAAGGTTTCGTGGGTCGAATTCACCGCTGGTCCGCCGCTTGTTGAAGCCCTGAATGTCGGCTCCATCAATGTCGGCTGGACGGGCGACGCGCCGCCGATCTTCGGGCAGGCAGCAGGTTCGGCCATCGTTTATGTCGCGGCCCTTCCTTCGAACGGCAAGGGTGAGGCGATCTTCACAAAGCCCGAAAGCGGCATCAAATCGGTTGCCGATCTCAAGGGCAAGAAGGTTGGCGTCGGCAAGGGCACCAGCGCGCATAATCTGCTGGTGGCGGCAATTGAGAAGAATGGCCTGAAATTCAGCGATATCGAGGTGGTTTATCTCAGCCCTGCCGATGCCGCGGCAGCTTTCGCCAGCGACAAGATCGACGCCTGGGCCGTCTGGGATCCGTTCTATGCGATTGCCGAAACCCGCTACAAGCCGGTCACTCTGGCCCGCACGAGCGATGTGCTTGCCGTCAGCACCTATTTCCTCGCCAATCGCGATTACGCCAAATCCAATGCGGATACGATCAACATCACCATCGATGCTCTGGGCGAGGCGGCGAAATGGTCCGCTGCCAACCGCGACAAGGTCGCCGCAGCTTTGCATGAGGTGACGGGCGTGCCGCTGGAGGCGCAGACGCTCGCCGCGAACCGCTCGGAATTCGGCATTACCAAGATCGACGACAAGATCGTCGCCAGCCAGCAGGAAACCGCCGACCGCTTTTATCGCCTCGGCCTGATCCCGAAACAGATCAGCATCAAGGATGCCGTCTGGTCTGGCGCGACGAACTGATCCCCGACCGGAGGCTTCGCCATGAGCATCAGAAGGCGCATCGAGGTTGGAAGCATCACGGGCTGGCTGCTTCCCGCCATCATTCTTGCAGGCTGGGAAGCGGCCTCCCGCATAGGGCTTATTTCAGGAAATGTCCTTCCAGCCCCTTCCTCCGTTGCGGAAGCCTTCTGGCGGCTTTTGCTTTCGGGTGAGCTTGTCGCCAATATCGGCGTGAGTTCCGCCCGTGCGCTTGTGGGTTTCGCCATTGGCGGCTCTATCGGCTTCATCTTCGGGCTGGCCAATGGCCTTTCCAAATTCTCCCGCAGCTTCACCGATACGACGCTGCAGATGATCCGCAACATTCCGCATCTGGCGCTCATTCCGCTGGTCATCCTGTGGTTCGGCATCGATGAGGAGGCGAAGCTCTTCCTCGTCGCTCTCGGTGTGTTTTTCCCGATCTACATCAACACGCTGCTCGGCATTCAGGGTGTCGATCCGCAACTGGTGGAGATGGGCCGCACCTATGGCATGTCGCCCTTCACGCTGTTCCGGCGGGTCATTCTGCCCGGCGCGCTGCCCGCCATTTTCACCGGCCTGCGTTATGCGCTCGGCATCATGTGGCTGACGTTGATCGTCGCCGAAACCATCTCCTCCTCGTCCGGCCTCGGCTATATGGCCATGCAGGCGCGCGAGTTCCTGCTGATCGACGTCGTCGTGCTGTCGATCCTCATCTATGCGCTTCTCGGCAAGCTGGCCGACAGTTTCGCCCGCTTCCTCGAAAGCATCTTCCTGCAATGGCATCCAGCCTTCAAGAAAGTCTGAGGTAACCCATGTCGACCGGCAATGTGACGACGCTGAGACGCCCGGATGCCCCGCCATCCCTTCCGTCGCAGGGGAAAATCGAACAACGTGAGAAGACGGCAGAAGGCAAGGTCGCCTTCAGCTTCCGCAATGTGGCGAAGAGCTTCGGCGACAAACCGGTTCTGCGCGGCATCGATCTCGATGTGCGGGAAGGCGAGTTTCTGGCCATCATCGGCAAGAGCGGCTGCGGCAAGAGCACGCTCCTGCGCATTCTGGCCGGCCTAGACACGCCGACCACCGGAACCGTCTCGAAGGATGCATCGAGCCGCACCCGAATGATGTTTCAGGAGCCGCGTCTTCTGCCGTGGGAGCGGATAGCGAGCAATGTCTCCGTGGGGCTGACCGGCATCGCCCAGGGCGAGGCGGCGCAGGAACAGGCGCTTACAATTCTCGAAGAGGTCGGTCTGAAAGACCGGGCTGGCGAATGGCCCTATGTGCTTTCCGGCGGCCAGAAGCAGCGCGTTGCCCTGGCGCGTGCGCTGGTGGCCCATCCGCAAATTCTGGCGCTGGATGAACCGCTTGGCGCGCTTGATGCGCTCACCCGCATTGAAATGCAGCTTCTGCTGGAGCGCATCTGGCGCAAGCAGAAATTCACTGCCGTTCTCGTCACGCATGATGTTTCGGAAGCTGTCGCCCTTGCAGACCGTATCGTCGTCATCGATGAAGGGCGCATCGCGCTTGATCTGGATGTGAAGCTGCCGCGTCCGCGCCGCCACGGCACCGCCGAATTCGCCCGGCTGGAGGAGCAGGTCCTGAACCAGCTTTTCGGGCGTGGCGAGATTGGCGGATAAGAATTGACCGGCAGGGCCAGGACCCTGCCGGATTATATTTATCAGCCGATGCTCATCAGGCTGGCATTGCCGCCGGCGGCCGTGGTGTTGACGCTGACCGAGACTTCTTCCACCAGCCAGTCGAGCGTATAGGGCTGGCTTTCACCGGAAAGCGCTTCCGTTGTCGCAGCCTGAACCAGAACCAGCGGGCCGGGCAGGGCGGCGATCTTCTTGTTGATCGTTACGACACGCTCCGCATCACCTTCGATCAGCGCGCCGGCGAAGGGTGCGGATTTTTCCCAGTTGTCAGCCCAGGCGATGCGCGAGGTGACGGTTGCCGGCAATCCATAGATCGCTTTTTCCAGTCCCGACGCATTGTCGATGACGACCGAGTTGCCGGTGGCAAGCGCTGCCGCCAGCTGGCGATACAGCCCCTGTTCCGTAGCGGGGATCAGCAGAACCTTGCCGCGCGGATGCAGCGCATAGACATTGCGCTCCCCGACCGGGCCTGCCAGTTCTGTTTCAAAGCCGAGGCCGGAAAGGGCCGCAGCCTGCCTTGCGGCCTCAGCCGCGATGGTCTGGCCGTTTTCATCCAGCCAGCGGGCAAGATCGACGGCCGCCTGGTCCTGCTGGCTGGCGACACGATCAATCTTCGGCGCGGTTTGTGTCACGCGGCCAAGATAGAGCGGCCCGCCGGCCTTGGGGCCGGTGCCGGAAAGGCCACGTCCGCCGAAGGGCTGAACGCCGACGACCGCGCCGATGATGTTGCGGTTCACATAAAGATTGCCGGCGGCGACGCGCGACAGGACGTGCTGGATCGTATCGTCAAGACGGGTATGCAGGCCGAAGGTGAGGCCGTAACCGGTGGCGTTGATCTCGTCGATCAGCCGGTCGAGATTGTCACGCTTGAAGCGGATGACGTGCAGCACCGGTCCGAAGACTTCGCGTTTCAGATCGGCGAGCGATTTCATCTCGATGATCGTCGGCGGCACGAAAGTGCCCTTGCCGGTCTCACCCGCAAGCGAAATCTGTTCGATCCGATGGCCGAGCCCGCGCATGCCATCAATGTGCTTTTCGATGATGCCCTTCGCCTCGGCGGTAATGACGGGGCCGACATCGACGGAGAGCTTGTCGGTGCGGCCGATGCGCAATTCATGCAGCGCGCCTTTCAGCATGGTCAGCGTGCGGTCCGCCACATCCTCCTGCAGGCAGAGGATGCGCAGCGCCGAGCAGCGCTGGCCGGCGCTGTCGAAAGCGGATGCAATGACATCGGCGACCACCTGCTCGGCAAGTGCGGAGGAATCGACGATCATGGCGTTCTGGCCGCCGGTTTCGGCGATCAGCGGCACCGGCTGGCCATTGGCGAGAACCCGGCCGGCAAGCTGGCCCTGAATAAGCCGCGCCACTTCCGTCGAACCCGTGAACATCACGCCGGCCGTCAAGGGTGAACCAACAAGTGCGGCCCCCGTCTTGCCGTCGCCCGGCAGAAGCTGCACGGCGTCCTGTGGAACGCCTGCCTCATGCAGCAGGCGCACACCCTGCGCCGCGATCAGCGGCGTTTCTTCGGCGGGCTTTGCCAGCACCGGATTGCCGGCAACCAGCGCCGCCGTCACCTGACCGATGAAGATGGCGAGCGGGAAATTCCACGGGCTGATGCAGACGACCGGGCCGAGCGGTGTTTCGCCGGATTTGAAGTTCCTGCGGGCTTCCGCTGCGTAATAACGCAGGAAGTCGATGGCCTCGCGCACCTCGGCAATCGCGTTGGGCATGGATTTTCCCGCTTCGCGCATGATGAGGCCGAGCAGGGCGGGCATTTCAGCCTGCATCGCGTCGGCGGCCCGCTCCAGGCAGGCGGCACGTTCTTCCACCGGGGTGGAGGGCCAGCTTGAGGCTGCCGCCCGCTGCATGGCCGCCTCGACATCGCCTTCAGTCGGCTCCGTCACATGGCCGACGATATCATTGTGGTCGCCGGGATTGAGAACCGGGCGCGTGTTGCCACTTGCCTGCGGCGCGGTGGCTTTCCATTCCGTCGCAGCACCTGCCTTCAGGGTTTTGTCCAGTGCGGCGAGCGTCGTTTCGCTGGAAAGATCGAGACCGGCGGAGTTTTTGCGTTCCGGGCCGAACAGGCCTTCGGGGGCGGCGATGCGGTCGTGACGCGCGCCGGGAACAGTATAGGCCTTGACGACGGCAACCGGGTCTTCCAGCAGGGAGTCCACCGGCACGGCAGGATCGGCGATGCGGTTGACGAAGGAAGAGTTCGCACCGTTCTCCAGCAGGCGGCGGACGAGATAGGCCAGCAGCGTCTCATGCGTGCCGACGGGGGCGTAGAAGCGGCAGGGCCGATCGAGCTTCTTCTTGCCGACGACTTCGCTGTAAAGCGGTTCGCCCATGCCATGCAGGCACTGGAACTCATAGTCGCCGAGTTTGAAGCCGGGGCCGGCGAGATGGTAGATCGTCGCCATGGACTGCGCATTGTGGGTCGCAAATTGCGGGAAGACCAGATCGCGTGCGGCGAGCAGCTTTCGGGCGCAGGCAATGTAGGAGACGTCGGTGTGGACCTTGCGGGTGAAGACCGGGAAGTCCTCCAGCCCCTCCACCTGCGCGCGCTTGATTTCGGCATCCCAATAGGCGCCCTTGACGAGACGCACCATGATGCGCCGGCCCGAACGGCGGGCGAGATCGATGATGTAGTCCAGAACGAAGGGGCAGCGGCGGCCATAGGCCTGCACGACGAAACCGAGGCCGTTCCAGCCGGCGAGGTCCCTGTCGAGCGCCAGCTCTTCCAGAAGATCGAGCGACAGTTCCAGCCGGTCGGCTTCCTCGGCATCGATGTTGAGGCCGATATCATATTTCTTGCTGAGCAGCATCAGCGATTTGACGCGCGGCAGCAGCTCCGCCATCACGCGTTCGGCCTGCGCGCGGGCGTAACGCGGATGCAGCGCCGAAAGCTTGATGGAAATGCCCGGACCGCCATAGATGCCGCGGCCGGCAGACGCCTTGCCGATGGCGTGGATGGCGTTTTCGTAGTCCTTGTAATAACGCTCCGCATCCTTGGCGGTGGTCGCGGCTTCGCCCAGCATGTCGTAGGAATATTGGAAGCCCTGTTCTTCCAGCGGCTTCGAACGCTTGATCGCTTCACCGATGGTTTCGCCGGTGACGAATTGCTCGCCCATCATGCGCATGGCCATATCGACGCCGCGACGGATGACGGGTTCGCCCGCCCGGGCGATCAGCTTGGTCAGCGCCGCCGAAAGGCCGCTATCATTGACCGTCGAGGTCAGCTTGCCGGTGATGACGAGACCCCAGGTGGCGGCGTTGACGAAAAGCGAACGCCCGCCGCCAATATGGGACTTCCAGTCACCGCGCGCGATCTTGTCGCGGATCAGCGCGTCGCGGGTGGCGGTGTCGGGAATGCGCAGCAGCGCTTCGGCGAGGCACATCAGCGCCACGCCCTCATGGCTGGAGAGCGAATATTCCTGCACCAGCCCTTCGACGCCGGTGCCCTTGGTCTTGGCGCGCAATGCCTCGATCAGTTTGCGGGCCGTGTCGCGAATGGCTTTCGTCTCTTCAGCCGTCACCGTTGCGGCCTCGATCAGCGGCGCCAGGCATTCTTCCTCCGGGCGGCGATAGGCGGCGGTGATCGCCTTGCGCAGCAGGCTCTGCTCGCGCACCGGCTGCGCGAAATTCTGGAAAATGCCGTCCACCGCTTGCTGCGTGTTGACGTCGGCGTTGTTTACACTGGCGTTGATTGCACCATCGGCCATTCTGAAAACCCTGAAAAAGCTGTTGAAGACAGACCGTCGGCGGCAGCGTGTCCTCCACCCGCCGCTTTTCATCCTGGCGAGTACAATACCATCGCTGCAAAAATTGCTATGGCCCTATTTTCAGTATAAAACAGGCAATACGAACTTTTATTATTCACATTTGGCGTTAAATCACATGGCAAATAGTCAAAAAACAGACGATCTGGATCACTTCGATCTCAAGATTCTCGAGGCGCTCAGCGAAGACGGGCGCATGTCGGTCCTGCAACTGTCGAAACGCGTCGGCCTTTCCAAGACGCCTTGCCAGACGCGGCTCAAGCGGCTGGTCGACGAAGGTTATATTCTCGGCTTCCGCGCCATGCTCAATCCACAGAAACTCGGCGTCGATCACATCGCCTTTGCCGAGGTCAAGCTTTCCGATACGCGTGAAAAGGCGCTGGAGGAATTCAACGCGGCGGTGCGCAAGATCAAGGAAGTCGAGGAATGTCACATGATCGCCGGCGCCTTCGATTATCTGCTGAAGGTCCGTACCAGCGATATCCGCAAATATCGAAGAGTGCTCGGTGAAAAAATCTCAAGCCTGCCATCGGTTTCCAACACCTCGACATTCGTGGTGATGCAATCGGTCAAGGAAACCGGCATCTAAGGAAGCGGGCAAAGAAAAACGGGCAGATGCAGGCCTGCCCGTTTATTGCCGTCTGCGTTCAGTTCTCTCAGCGCGCCGTGGCAGCGGCGGTGACCGCGCTCATCTGCGCGTCGGGACCGAACTCGTTTTCGTTTTCAATGCCGAGAAGCTCCTGCAGGCGCAGCCTTGCACGGCTGACCCGGCTCTTGATCGTGCCGACCGGGCAGCCGCAGATTTCGGCGGCTTCCTCGTAGGCAAAACCCGAAGCCCCGATCAGCAGGATCGCTTCGCGCTGATCGTCCGGCAATTTCGCAAGGGCGGCGCGGAAATCCTGCAGGTCGACCGATCCGTGCTGTTCAGGAGGCACCGACAGGCGCGAGGTATAGACCCCGTCCGTATCCTGCACTTCGCGCCCGGACTTGCGGATCTGGCTGTAGAACTCGTTGCGCAGGATCGTCACCAGCCATGCCCGCATGTTGGTGCCAGGCTGATAGCTGTCCTGTTTGGCCCAGGCCTTCATGATCGTGTCCTGCACGAGATCGTCTGCACGGTCCCTTGAGCGGATAAGCGAAATCGCGAAGGCACGCAGGTTCGGCAGCGCCGCCAGCATTTCCCGTTTGAAGTTGTATTCTGTCTGCTCCGGCTCTTTCGCCATCATTCCTCCGAAGCCTTTATTTTGGCTTTGCTTTCGGCTTCATCGAGTTTTTCGAGAAGATCGAGGAATTTATCAGGGATGCCTTCATCCTGAACGGCATCGTAAAGCTCCCTGAGCTTGCGGGAAATCACCGCCCGCCCGGAGTGCGGAACCTGGGGGGCGGCCGAATTGTCCGGCTGATCTTGGTCCGATTGAAATATGTTCATAACGTCCGGTATTCCTTTTGTGTCGAGCAAAGAATGCGTGATGAAAAAAATAGTTCCGACGCTTCGGAACTTTTTTTGCGATGCGCACGTTGCTATCTTGGGTTTGCGTTGCAGGCCGCATGAAAGGGGAGAATTCCATGTCAGTTTCTACACGCATCGCACCGCACCTGCCATATCTGCGCAGGTTCGCGCGTGCCGTTTGCGGCTCACAATCCACGGGCGATGCCTATGTTGCGGCAACACTCGAAGCTCTGATTGCCGATATCAGCATCTTCCCGCAGACAAGCAGCGATCGGGCTTCGCTCTATCAATTGTTCGTATCGATCTTTAGTTCCGTCACGATCAATATTAAGGCTGACGAAAACCTGTCGGGATGGGAAAAACGCGCCTCTGCGAACCTCTCCGCCGTCCCGCCTCTCGCCCGTCAGGCTTTCCTTCTGACCACGGTCGAGGAGTTCACGCCTTCGGAAGCAGCAGAGGTTCTGAAAGTGTCCGAAGAACGCGTCGGCCAGTTGATCGACGAGGCGGCCTCGGAAATCGCGCGTCAGGTGGCGACCGATATCATGATTATCGAGGATGAACCTCTGATCGCCATGGATATCGAGCAGATGGTCACCGATCTCGGCCACCGCGTCACGGGCATTGCCCGCACGCATACCGAGGCGCTCGACCTCTTCCATCGCACCCAGCCGAAGATGATCCTTGCCGACATCCAGCTTGCCGATGGCAGTTCCGGCCTCGATGCAATGAAGGACATCCTCCAGATGACGTCCCTGCCGGTGATTTTCATTACGGCTTTTCCGGAGCGACTTCTGACGGGTGAACGTCCTGAACCGACTTTCCTTGTTACCAAGCCGTTTAACCCGGATATGGTGAAAGCGCTTATCAGCCAGGCTCTGTTTTTCAACGAAAGCTCTCGCGTCGCGGCGTGAAGTTTGCCGAAACCGCGGATGAACTGGGAACCAGTGGGGTTCCCGGGCGTTGGCGGTTACGGTCGTGGGACTTTCCCACGGCTTTCTGCAAGGAGACGAATTTGCATCGGCTGGCATGGCATAACGCGGAAAGGAACGAGAGTGAGCTTCACGATTCGCTCGTCCTTGCGTTGCTCGATTCGGGTGAAACAGTCATGCTGCAGGACTGGAACCGCGATTACATATTCGTGGCCAACCTGCCGGATGTCTGGCGTTTGCCGGCAGATTCCCATCCAACTGATGAGAATCTGTTCGGCGACGATCTCTCCGCGCGGCTTGCCGAACTTAAAAAGGATATGAATGCCGCGGGTAGCCGGGGCATGCTGGAAGTGAATGCCGGAAACGACCGGGTCTTCCAGTTTCAGGTCTATTCCACCTTCAACCAGTCGAACCAGACGGTGCTGAAAACCACCATAAGGGAGGTAACGGCGGAAAGGCGGCGCGAGCAGCTTTTGCGCTCGCTGCTGCGTGAAGTCAGCCACCGTTCCAAGAATCTCCTGGCGATCATCCAGAGTCTTGCGGGCCAGACGGCCCGTTTCAGCCTCACCAAGGATGATTTTCTGCGCAAATTCCGGGGACGGTTGCATGCCCTTGCCCAAAGTCAGGATCTCATCACGGATTCCGACTGGAGGGGCGCGCGCATATTCGAGCTTCTTCGTCAGCAGTTTGACCTTTATGTGCCGGAATATCCGAACCTCATCCACATGGAGGGGGAAAACCTGCTGCTCAATCCGAATGGCGCGCTCTATATCGGGCTCGCCTTCCATGAGCTGGTGGTCAATACGGTCAGCCATAGCGGCAATCTTGCCTATCATCCGCCGATATCGCTGCAATGTCGCCAGGAAGATGATTCCTACATCGTTGAATGGATAGAGCCGATCAAGCCGTCGAAAGAGCCGGCGGAGACCCGGCGCGGCAGCTTCGGCAGCGTTGTGCTTGAAAAGGTGGTTCCATCCGCACTGGGCGGAAGCGCCGAATACCAGCTGACACGGGAACGGATCGTATACCGGCTGAAATTTCCCACTGGCGACAGCGCAGACTCTTGAGATAATTGCCGGATGTGCGGGTCAGGCCTGGCAGGTATGACCCGGCTTCGATCTTGCGGAAAGCGCAATAAAAAAGCACGGCTCGTATGAGAGCCGTGCTATTTTTATAACAGGTTTTCAGGGGCGAAACCTGTTTATTTTCAGCCAAGCTTCAGGCGGGGACGGGGGAATTGCTTGGCCTGCAGTAAGAATGCCTGTGGCTGGATTCGGTTCCCCTCAAATCTATTTTTTTTGACAGAGGCCAAATTCACCTGCCGTTTACACCGGCACATGGGTCCTGAGACCCTTAGTGCGCCGGTTCGGACCGCCTCGGAATGAAGTAGCGCATTGGTGCTTCGAGCGACCATTCGAAACCGGTTTCGCGATATTCCGTTGTCACCTGTCCGCCAAACGCGCCTTCGGCGTGCCGTTTGATGACGGTGGTGCCAAAACCCTTGCGGGTCGGCTCCGTTGCCGGCGGGCCACCCGTCTCGGTCCAGATGAGATGGATCATCTGCCTTCCGTCTTTTTCAAGCGTCTTCCAGCTCAGGGTGATCTTTCCCAAGGGAACCGACAGCGATCCATATTTGATGGAGTTCGTCGTCAGCTCATGCACCACAAGGCCAAAATTCTGTGCCGCTTCGGGAGAAAGCATGAAATCTTCTCCCGAAAGCGCGAAACGCTCGGAAACCGTACCGAAAACGTCGAGATGGGTCTCTATCAGCTTGCGGATAGGCAGGCCCTGCCACTGAACTTCCGCCAAGGCCCGGATCGACATTCCCAGACCGCGCAGACGGTGATCCACCTCTTTCTGGAATTCCGGGATGCTTTTATTCTCCCGTCCCAGCTGCCGGATCATCGCCTGAACCAGCGTCAGAATGTTCTTGGAGCGGTGAACGAGTTCGTGCAGCAGCAATTGCAGCCGCTCCTCCGACTGGCTTCTGTCGAAGGAGGCGTTGGAGAGCGCAATGGCAACCTGGTTGGCCTCCTTGATCTTGGTATCGACGGGGGCCACGATCTCGCCTTCACCGATGCGCTCGGCCATATGGGTCAGGTCGCGAATGGACATGCGCAATTGCCGGCCGACCAGATAGGCGCCGCCGATGGCGATCAATACGAGCATCAGGCTGCCGATCATCATCTGCCGCCAGGTATCCACCAGCGCCGCCTGGCTTGCAGCAAGCGGCCCCCACATCACGATCTTCCATTGCCAGCCCGGTAATTGCGCATAGGCGTAGAGATTGCCCTTGCCGTCGAAAAAATTGCCGCTAAAGGCCTGCATTTCCGAAAGGACGGCGGGGGTGACGAATGGCTTGCCCACCTCTGCCTCAACCTGTGAACTGGAAACAACAACGCGATTTGTACCGTCGATGATGGCGACCGCCCAGTTGCGCGGCAGGTTTTCGGTGGGAATGAGCCGGCTGAGGTCGCTGGCGTTCTGCGTCAGGATCAGGGCGTCTCCGGCCGAACCCAGATCCGGGTTGAGCGGCATCGTAACGTTGAATACCCATTCCTTGCTGGTTGCGCCGAAAAACATGTCCGAGACGGTGATGCGGCGGGATTCGATCGCCTTTTCGAGATTGGCCTCGGCCGGCACCTTGCCCAGTGGCTGGCCATAGGGCACGCGCGTATTGAGGCGCTGCTGGCCGTCCTTGGTGGCGAGAATGGCGAAAAGTCCTTCCCGCTTCAGACTTTCGGCAACACGTCCCTGAAAGGCGGAAAGATTGCCGCTTTCAAGCTCCGGGAATTGCGACAGCAGGTTGAGTGAGGTGGCGATTTCCTGCAGGCGGCGATCGATATTACGGCTGACGACCCGCGCGTCCTCAATGGTCTCGCGCTGCAGGTCATCGCGTTTTTCGGCTTCGAGGCGCAGCATCAGATAGCCGCCGAAAAGAATGAGCGGCAGTGTAATGACGGTTGCCATCACCACCAGATAGGTGCCGATGGAGGCGGTCGGAAAAAAATTCGCGCTGCGCCGACGCAAAGCCGAGATCATGTCTTTCAGTTCTTTGCCGGATTGAGGCATACAAAAACTCCGGCAGTTACGTCCTTGTTACGTCAGGGATAATACCGTGCCAGTCCCCTTTAGCAATGCCTGATTTTTACCCTCGGTTGTCGCGACACGCCCCAATTGCGTCGGTGTGATTGAAAAAATCGGAACTATTTCAACGATCAACCCGTTTGCAAAACGAACCGGCCAAGCAGCGGAAGCAAAACTCGTTACCGCCGGGCCAGTTGAGAACGATGAAAGGAAGGTACGAAAATGGCAAAGAAACTGAACATACTCGTCACCGCCGCCCTGATGGGCACGACGGCTTTCGCGCCGCTTGCCATCGCTCAGGGCACCGCCCAGCCTGCACCGGCAAGCCCGAGCGCGCAGACCGAGCCGGCAACGCCGCCTGCTACCCCCATGGCGCCTACGGCTCCTGCGGCCAATGACAGTGCGGCAGCAACGACGGGCGGCGCCTACATCACCGAGCAGGGTGAAACGCAGATCAGCGCCAATGATTATATCGGCAAATCGGTCTACACCGCCGCCGATGAAAGCATCGGCAATGTCACCAACCTCATCATGGAGCAGGATGGCGGCCTCGTTGCAGCCGTGATCGGCGTCGGCGGCTTCCTCGGCATCGGTGCCAAGGATGTGGCCGTTCCCATGGACAAGGTGACAATGACGCGTAACGCGCAGGATGGCACGATCCGTCTGACGACGACGGAGACGGCGGAAACGCTGAAGGCGGCACCGGAATTCAAGACGCTGGAACAGAAGGCCAGCGAAAAGAATGCGGCAACGCCGGCTGCACCTGACAGCACGACTACTTCCGCTACAAAGCCTTAATCCCATACCTGGGAGGCAGGAGTGGGACTGGCTGACAGTAGCCGTCTCGCGAGAGGCACCGGCCAGAAGGCCGGTGTCTTTTTTTGCAGGTAACGATTGGCCCGCTCAGTCCCCGGCGTTGCGCGAGGAATGCCAGGCCCAGGCGGATTTGATGATGTCGGCCAGTGAATAACGCGGTTCCCAGCCGAGAACAGCCTTTGCCTTGTCATTATTGGCGACAAGGGTGGTGGAATCGCCATCGCGGCGGTCTGTATATTCAACCGGGAAGGGGCGGCCGGACACTTCAGAAATCGCCGCCAGCAATTCCTTCAC
The DNA here is from genome assembly GCA_025560025.1 of Agrobacterium tumefaciens. Taxonomy (NCBI): domain Bacteria; kingdom Pseudomonadati; phylum Pseudomonadota; class Alphaproteobacteria; order Hyphomicrobiales; family Rhizobiaceae; genus Agrobacterium; species Agrobacterium tumefaciens. The sequence goes on from CP048486.1 coordinate 1,407,802, forward strand.
CGTCGTGCCGGTGCCGGTGCCGAGGTTGAGTTCGACGGTTTCACCGCCCGCCAGCAGATAATCCACCGCCCGCACATGGGCGTCGGCCAGATCGAGAATGTGGATATAGTCGCGCACGCAGGTGCCGTCACGGGTGTCGTAATCCGTGCCGAATACCTTGAAGCCCTGACGCCGGCCGAGTGCCGCTTCGATGGCAAGCGGAATCGCATGGGTTTCCGGCTTGTGCCATTCGCCGATGCGGCCTTCGAAATCGGCGCCCGCGGCATTGAAATAGCGCAGCATCACCGAGCGCAGCCCCTTATAGGTGCTGTAATCCTTCAAAGCCTGCTCAACCACCCATTTGGTGCGGCCATAGGGGTTGATCGGCGCCTGCCGGTGCGTCTCGTCGATCGGCACCTGTTCCGGCAACCCATAGGTGGCGCAGGTGGAGGAGAAAACAAAGGCCGTGACGCCGGCATCGATGGCGGCCGAGAGAAGGTTGAGCGAGCCGATGACGTTGTTGTCGTAGAAGGCAACCGGCTGTTTCACCGATTCGCCGACTTCGATCAGTGCTGCAAAATGCAGGACGGCTTCCGGCTGGTGTTTGGCAAAGACTTCGTCCAATCGCGCCCGATCGCGAATATCGCCCTGTTCAAAGGGTCCCCACCGGACAAATTCCTCATGCCCATTGGACAGATTGTCGAAAACGACCGGTTCATACCCTCTTTCGGATAAAAGAAGGCAGGTATGCGAACCAATATAGCCGGCACCGCCGACGACAAGGACTTTCTTCTTCATCAATCGCCTTTCAGAAAAAACACGCGGACGCGCCGAGACTGTATGTCACTTTGTTCAAATAAGGGCGGCCTGGCAGCAAGCGCTAACAACCAATCTATCCATCGCGGGTAACATAAAAAAAACTGCGCATCCATGGTTAGGATGCGCAGCAACTAATGAGAGCTTGACGAAGAGTCGAAACGCGCCCGAAGGTGTCTATTTCTTTTTCCGCGTATTGGCCCTCGTTGCCAGAAAACCGGCGGCCATGGCGACGGCAAGCGTCGCATAGGGCCGCGCCTGGATCGCCAGCGTCAGCAGCGATTGCAGGGCCAGGGGTGCTGCGGTTAGGGGCGCAGCCGTCAAAGGCGCGACGGGCCGCGCCGCGTAGGCTCTGGGACGTTTGACGATTGCCAATGCCACCAGCATGATGACACCGAGCAGGAAGGCTGTGCCGGCGACGACGAGCGCGGCAGGACCGGCACCGACATGCCGGGCAAGGTAGATCGACCCCGCAACCACGGCGGCGACAAAAGCGATCAGAAAGAAGACACCGGTCAGCACCCACAGGATGATGGTGGCGCGCAGACGCCGGGTGACGACGCGTCCTTCGCGCTGGGTGTCTCCCAGATAGACCAGCAATGCCTCAAGCATGATGCGGCCTTATCGACGCGTAAGGAGGGCGAGCAGGAAGCCCACGCCCACGGCAATACCGAGGGACTGGAGCGGGTTTTTCTGGACCTGATCCGTCAGATTGTCGTTCAGCGAAGAAATTTCGTTGCGAACGCTATCCGCCATCTCGCCGGATGCAGTCAGGGCATCGTCGGCAACGCGGGCGGCCTGTGCCTTCAGTTCATGCGAGGCGCCGACGCCAAGCGCCTTAACGCTCTTGGCAAGATTTGCCAGATCTTCGCGAAGCTGGGCAAGCTGTGCCGCCACTTCGGCTGCATCACCGTTTTCGAGGGATTGCTGGATCTTGTCATTGACGCTGCTACGCACGCTTGCCATAGGTGAAGTCCTTCCTGGAACATCGTTGATGGAAATTGCGACAGGCCAAACCGACCGCCGCAGCAGGTGAATTCCGTCGCTCAATAACCTGGGTTTGCGCAACCGAAACACCTGCCTGTCCGCCATTCAAACGCGCCGATGCTTGCTTGGTTCCGCGCCCGGTATGTTTTCTTCGCGGGCATTTAAGGGCCGGGGGCAATTTTCCGGGAATTCGGTGCCGGACATTTGTTTTCCTGTCACAAGCATCATATAAGGCCCATCATCGAGACGTACCTTGACTTCAATCAATATGTGAAACGACATGCTTCAGACGCCTTATTACCTCATCGACAAGACAAAACTTCTTCGCAACATGGAGAAGATTGCCTATGTGCGGGAAAAATCCGGCGCCAAGGCGCTGCTGGCGCTGAAATGCTTCGCCACATGGTCGGTGTTCGATTTCATGTCGCAATATATGGACGGCACCACCTCGTCCTCGCTTTATGAAGTCCGCCTTGGCCGCGAGAAATTTGGCGGTGAAACGCACGCCTATTCCGTCGCCTATGCCGATTACGAAATCGACGAGGTGATCTCGAATGCGGACAAGATCATCTTCAACTCCATCGGCCAGCTGGAGCGTTTCGCGGAGAAGGCGTCGGGTATCACCCGGGGTCTGCGCCTCAATCCGCAGGTCAGCTCCTCGAGCTTCGATCTTGCCGATCCCGCGCGTCCCTTCAGCCGTCTTGGCGAATGGGATGTCGCCAAGGTCGATAAGGTCATGGACCGTATTTCCGGTTTCATGATCCACAATAATTGCGAGAACGGCGATTTTTCGCTGTTCGACCGCATGCTGACGCAGATTGAAGAAAAATTCGGATCGCTGCTATCGCGTGCTGAATGGGTGAGCCTCGGTGGCGGCATTCACTTCACGGGCGACAATTATCCGCTCGACCAGTTCTGCGACCGTCTGCGCGCCTTTTCGGAAAAATATGGTGTGCAGGTCTATCTGGAGCCGGGCGAAGCCTCGATCACCAAGAGCACGACGCTGGAAGTGACGGTTCTCGACACGCTGTTCAACGGCAAGAATCTCGCCATCGTCGACAGCTCCATCGAAGCGCACATGCTCGATCTGCTGATCTACCGCGAAACCGCCAAGGTTTCGCCGAACGAGGGCGAGCATCCCTACATGGTCTGCGGCAAGTCCTGCCTTGCGGGCGATATTTTCGGCGATTTCCGCTTCGACAAGGAGCTGAAGGTCGGTGACCGCATCTCCTTCCAGGATGCGGCCGGCTACACCATGGTCAAGAAGAACTGGTTCAACGGCGTGAAAATGCCGACCATCGCCATCAAGGAACTGGACGGCACCGTTCGCGCCGTTCGTGAATTCGACTTTGCCGATTTCGAGCAAAGCCTGTCTTAAACCCTGTTTTTAACATGAAACGAAGCTCATCCCTGCGGGGAAAAGGAGGCATCACCTGAAATGAAGAAGAACGTTCTGATCATCGGCGCCGGTGGCGTAGCACAGGTCGTGGCGCATAAATGCGCCCAGAACAGCGATGTATTGGGAGACATTCATATTGCGTCACGGACTTTGGGAAAGTGCCGCAAGATTGTCGAGTCCGTACGCGAAAAGAAGAGCCTCAAGACAGATGTGAAACTTGAGGCCCATGCGCTTGACGCTATGGATATCGAGGCGACGAAAGCCTTGATTAAACAGACCGGTGTTGAAATCGTCATCAACGTCGGTTCGTCTTTCGTCAACATGTCCGTTCTTCGGGCCTGCATGGACACAGGTGTTGCCTATATGGACACGGCGATCCACGAGGATCCCACCAAGATTTGCGAGGCGCCGCCGTGGTACGGAAACTACGAGTGGAAGCGTGCGGAAGAATGCAAGGAAAAGGGCGTTACCGCCATTCTCGGCGTCGGTTTCGACCCGGGCGTGGTCAATGCCTATGCCCGTCTCGCCAAGGATGATTATTTCGACAAGGTCACTTCGGTCGATATCGTTGATATCAATGCCGGCAGCCATGGCCGCTGGTTCTCGACGAATTTTGACCCGGAAATCAACTTCCGCGAATTCACCGGCGTCGTCTATTCCTGGCAGAAGGGCGAGTGGCAGACGAACCAGATGTTCGAAGTCGGTCAGGAATTCGACCTGCCTGTCGTCGGCAAGCAGAAGGCCTATATGACCGGCCATGACGAGGTCCATTCGCTCTCCAAGAACATGGACGGTGCCGATGTGCGCTTCTGGATGGGCTTCGGCGATCATTATATCAACGTCTTCACCGTGCTGAAGAACCTCGGTCTCCTGTCCGAAAAGCCGGTCAAGACGGCTGAAGGCCTTGAAGTCGTGCCGCTGAAGGTCGTCAAGGCCGTACTGCCCGATCCGTCTTCGCTGGCGCCCGACTATGTCGGCAAGACCTGCATCGGCGATATCGTCAAGGGCATCAAGGACGGCAAGGAACGCGAAGTCTTCATCTACAATGTGGCCGACCACAAGGAAGCCTATGAAGAAGTCGGCTCGCAGGGCATTTCCTACACAGCCGGCGTTCCCCCCGTCGCCGCCGCCATGCTCATCGCCACCGGCGAATGGGACGTGAAGCAGATGGCCAATGTGGAAGAACTGCCGCCGAAGCCGTTCCTGAACATTCTGAACAAGATTGGTTTGCCGAACCGCATCAAGGATGAAAACGGCGATCGGGCGCTGGAATTCTGATTGACGGCGTTCTGAGAAATCGAGACAAAATAAAAGCCCCGCGAAAGCGGGGCTTTTTGTTGTTTTGAAGTGTTCAACCCTCTGCACCGTCATCCTCGGGCTTGACCCGAGGATCCATAACCCTTTGAAATCAATGGATCCTCGGGTCGAGCCCGAGGATGACGTCGCGTGTGGAGAGGCTTTTCCTCAGCCCTTTGTCGGCTTCGGTCCGCGCTTTTCGAACGGCTTGTCCTTCTTGCCCTCGTATTTCGGCTTGTCGCCGAAGGGCTTTTTCTTTTTCCAGGGCTTGTCGTCGCCCTTGCGGTCGTCGCGAGGGGCGCCCGCATTGTCGGATTTGCTGAACTTCCGCTGCGCCTTGGCAGGCCTTGTGTCTTCGCGGACATTGCCGGTCATCTCCGGCTTGCCTTCCAGCGCCTTCAGACGAATGCCCTTCTCCAGCATCATGTCCTTGCCGATGGCGGAGGTGAAACGATCAACGGCGTCTGCCGCCAGTTCCACAAAGGTTTCCGTCTGCTGCATGCGGATCGCACCGATATCCTGACGGGTGATCTTGCCGAAACGGCAGAGCATCGGGATGAGCCAGCGTGGCTCAGCACTCTGCTTGCGGCCGACCGAAAGCGAAAACCATGCGCTGTCGGCGAAATCGGAGCGTTCGCGGCGCGGTGCGTTGTTTTCGACCGTCTCAAAGCTGTCGCGGCGCGGCTTGCGGGCGTTGTCCAGCGCGACTTCGAAGATGTCTTCCGGTGCCGAGCGTCCGGCGTGATAAAGACGCACGAAAGCGGCGGCGACTTTTTCCGCGCCATGCTGTTCGAGCAGCTTCGTCACGAAATCGCGTTCGTCCTCAGCCACGGCTTCGCTGAGTGTCGGATCGGCCAGAAGCCTCGCGCCGTCGCGCTCGACGATCTCTTCGACGGAGGGCGGGCGAACCCATGCGGGGCTGACCTTGGCGCCTTCGAGAAGACGTTCGGCCTTGCGGCGCTGGCTCACGGGCACGATGATGGCGCTGACACCCTTCTGCCCGGCACGGCCGGTACGGCCCGAGCGGTGCAGAAGCGTTTCGGAATTGGTCGGCAGGTCGGCGTGGATGACGAGTTCCAGCCCCGGCAGGTCGATGCCGCGGGCGGCAACGTCGGTCGCCACGCAAACACGGGCGCGGCCGTCACGCATGGCCTGCAGCGCGTGCGTGCGCTCGTTCTGCGTCAGTTCGCCGGAGAGGGCCACGACCGAGAAGCCGCGATTGTTCAACCGGGCCGTCAGATGGTTGACGGCGGCGCGGGTGGAGCAGAAGACGATGGCGTTGCGGGCTTCGTAAAAGCGCAGCGCGTTGATGATGGCGTTCTCGCGATCGGACGGCGACACCAGAAGCGCGCGATATTCGATATCCACATGCTGCTTCTGTTCGGAAGCGGTGGCGATGCGCACTGCGTTCTTCTGGTAGCTTTCGGCCAGCTTGGCAATGCTGCGCGGCACGGTGGCCGAGAACATCAGTGTGCGGCGATCGTCGGGCGATTCTTCCAGAATGAATTCCAGATCCTCACGGAAACCGAGATCGAGCATCTCGTCGGCCTCATCCAGCACCACGGCGCGGATGGACGACAGATCGAGTGCGCCACGCTTGATATGGTCGCACAGACGGCCGGGTGTGCCAACGACGATATGGGCGCCGCGCTCCAGCGCCCTGCGCTCATTGCGGATATCCATGCCGCCGACGCAGGATGCGATCGACACGCCGGCGAATTCATAAAGCCATTCCAGCTCGCGCTTGACCTGCATGGCCAGTTCGCGGGTCGGGGCAATGGCAAGTGCCAGCGGTGCGGAAGCCTGACCGAAGCGGGTGTTTTCCGAAAGCAGCGTGGTCGCCAGCGCGATGCCGAAGGCGACCGTCTTGCCGGAGCCGGTCTGCGCGGAAACCAGCGCGTCCTTGTCGGCAAGTTCCGGTGACAGCATCGCCTGCTGCACGGGGGTCAAGTCTTTGTAGCCGCGTTTTTCCAACGCCTGCGCGATCGCCGGGGCGATACCCTGGGTGTCTGTCATCTACCGTCTTTCGGATATGAAGCTGCCCGCATCCGCCCGAAACCAATAGGTCCTAAAGTCTCCGGGGCAGCCGATACAGGCCATTTCGGCCATCTGGCCGGTTGCATTGCCGCGCTCATACTGCGAATGCGCCGGTTTGTACAGTGCAGTGCGGTACGCTCTTTCATCCTCTTATGGATGGCGACCCGTTCCATCCGGCCATCTTCTTTTGCCGGCTGCTCTAAAAAAGGCGTACCGCATGGTTCATAAACGGCATTGCGTGCCCCCCGCCTTTTCGCTAAGAGACCCGCAACTTGAGGCTCTTTGTCAGGAAGAGCCGACTGGGTTTGTTCTTGTCCGTCCGCTCTTCGAAGGAGCCGGCGGGAAAATGGGATGGTACTGGTCAAGGCTATGGCTCGCATTGTCATGAAATTCGGCGGCACGTCCGTCGCGAACCTCGAACGCATTCACAATGTCGCGCGGCATGTGAAACGCGAAGTGGATGCCGGCCATGAAGTGGCCGTGGTCGTTTCCGCCATGTCCGGCAAAACCAACGAATTGGTGGACTGGGTGCAGAATGCTGCGAAAGTGGCCGGCGCCAACGCCGCCTCCTTCTACGATGCGCGCGAATATGACGCGGTCGTCGCATCCGGCGAACAGGTGACATCAGGTCTTCTGGCGATCACGCTGCAATCCATGGGCATTAATGCGCGCTCCTGGCAGGGCTGGCAGATCCCGATCCGCACCGACAATGCGCATGGCGCCGCCCGCATTCTCGAGATCGATGGGTCGGATATCATTCATCGCATGGGCGAGGGCCAGGTGGCCGTCGTTGCCGGTTTCCAGGGCATTGGTCCGGACAATCGCATTGCGACGCTCGGCCGCGGCGGCTCGGACACGTCCGCCGTTGCGATTGCCGCCGCCGTCAAGGCGGATCGTTGCGACATCTATACGGATGTCGACGGTGTCTACACGACCGATCCCCGCATCGAGCCCAAGGCTCGCCGCATGAAGAAGATCGCTTTCGAGGAAATGCTCGAAATGGCGTCTCTCGGCGCGAAGGTTCTGCAGGTTCGCTCGGTCGAGCTTGCGATGGTACACAAGGTGCGCACCTTCGTTCGCTCCAGTTTCGAGGATCCCGATGCGCCGGGCATGGGCGACCTCATCAACCCGCCCGGTACTTTGATTTGTGACGAGGATGAAATCGTGGAACAGGAAGTCGTAACCGGCATCGCCTATGCCAAGGATGAAGCACAGATCTCGCTGCGCCGCGTGGCCGACCGTCCGGGCGTCTCCGCTGCGATCTTCGGGCCGCTCGCTGAAGCGCATATCAACGTCGACATGATCGTGCAGAACATCTCCGAAGACGGTTCGCGCACCGACATGACCTTCACCGTTCCCTCGGGTGACGTTGTCAAGGCTCTGAAGGTTCTGGACGAGAACAAGGCCCAGATCGGCTTCGACGTCGCGCAGAACGAGACGGGTCTTGCCAAGGTTTCCGTCATCGGTATCGGCATGCGCAGCCACGCCGGCGTTGCCGCCAGCGCTTTCAAGGCACTTGCCGAGAAGAACATCAACATCAAGGCGATCACCACCTCCGAGATCAAAATTTCGATCCTGATCGACGGCGCCTATGCCGAACTTGCGGTTCGCACTTTGCATTCCGCCTACGGTCTCGATAAGAGCTAAGCCGAGACATCGGTTCCCGATGCTCCGATTCTTCGGGGTTGCGTTCTTCCGATGTGGCGTTTCATGAAAGCGTGTCCCTTGCGGGACGCGCTTCTCTCGCTATAAATTTTTAAATGACGTTTTGATTCCCGAATATTATGACATTCGGATCGGAAGCGTCGGGGAGCAAACGCGATGAGAGACCTTTCCGCAGGTCCGCGCGTCCTGCTCAAGCGGCTGCGCGAAATGATGGCGGAGCACCTTGAACCGCAGGACCGCCTGGACCAGATCGTTCGCCAGATAGCCAGCAACATGGTGGCGGAGGTTTGCTCGGTCTACGTGCTGCGCTCCGACAGCGTGCTGGAGCTTTACGCGACAGAAGGTCTCAACAAGGATGCCGTGCATCTTGCCCAGCTGAAAATGGGGCAGGGTCTTGTCGGCACCATCGCCGCTTCCGCCCAGCCGCTCAATCTTTCCGATGCGCAGGCGCATCCCGCATTCCGTTATCTTCCTGAAACCGGTGAGGAAATTTATCATTCCTTCCTCGGTGTGCCGATTTTGCGTTCCGGTCGCACTCTTGGCGTTCTTGTGGTCCAGAACAAGGCCAGCCGAACGTACCGGGAGGATGAAGTTGAAGCGCTCGAGACAACCGCGATGCTTATCGCTGAAATAGTGGCGAGCGGCGAGTTGAAAAAGATTACCCGCCCCGGTGTTGAGCTGGACCTGACGCGCGCCGTTTCCATCGATGGCGACGCCTATGGCGAAGGCATCGGTCTTGGCCATGTCGTCTTGCACGATCCCCGCATCGTCGTCACCAATCTCTTGAACGAAGATGCGGATACGGAAATCCGTCGTCTTGCCGATGCCATCGGGTCACTTCGCCTGTCGATCGATGACATGTTGCAGCGCCGCGACGTGCCGACGGAAGGCGAGCACCGCGAGGTTCTGGAAACCTACCGCATGTTCGCCCACGACCAGGGCTGGGTGCGGCGCATGGAAGAGGCGATCCGCAACGGCCTGACGGCGGAAGCGGCGGTTGAGAAGGTGCAGAGCGACACCAAGGCGCGCATGATGCGCCTGACGGACCCTTATCTTCGCGAGCGCATGCATGATTTCGACGATCTCGCCAACCGGCTGCTGCGCCAGCTGATCGGTTTTGGCGGGCGTGGACCGGAGCAGGATTTCCCTCTTGACGCCATCGTTCTGGCCCGCGCCATGGGTGCTGCCGAACTGCTCGATTACCCGCGTGAAAAACTGCGCGGTCTGGTGCTCGAAGACGGTGCCGTGACAAGCCATGTCGTCATCGTCGCGCGTGCCATGGGCATTCCGATCATCGGGCAGGCCACGGGCATCGTCGCACTTGCCGAAAACAACGATCCCATCATCATCGATGGCGACGATGGTCAGGTGCATCTGCGTCCCATGTCGGATCTGCAGCGCGCCTATGAGGAAAAGGTGCGCCTGCGCGCCCGGCGGCAGGAGCAGTTCCGCGCGCTGCGCAATGTCGAGCCGATCACCAAGGATGGCCAGAAGGTCAATCTCAAGATGAATGCGGGCCTTTTGGTGGACCTGCCGCAGCTGGACGAATCCGGCGCCGACGGCATTGGCCTGTTCCGCACCGAGCTGCAATTCATGATCGCCTCCAACATGCCGAAGGGCGAGGAGCAGGAGGCGTTCTACCGTTCCGTTCTGCGGCAGGCAAAGGGCAAGAGCGTCACCTTCCGCACGCTCGATATCGGCGGCGACAAGGTCGTTTCTTATATGCGCGGTCAGGAAGAGGAAAACCCGGCACTGGGCTGGCGGGCGATCCGCCTGTCGCTCGACCGTCCAGGCCTGATGCGCACGCAGATGCGCGCGCTGCTGCGTGCCGCTTCGGGTGCTGAACTGCGCATGATGCTGCCGATGGTGACGGAGGTTTCCGAAATCCGCGCCGCGCGCGATCTTCTCCAGAAGGAAGTGCAGCATCTCTCGAAGTTCAGCCATGCGCTGCCGAAAAAACTGCAATTCGGCGCGATGCTGGAAGTGCCGTCTTTGATGTGGCAGCTCGATGAGCTGATGCAGGAGGTGGATTTCGTTTCCGTCGGTTCCAACGACCTGTTCCAGTTTTCCATGGCGGTCGATCGCGGCAATGCAAGGGTTTCGGATCGTTTCGACAATCTCGGCAAGCCGTTCCTGCGCATCCTGCGCGATATCGTGCGTGCGGGTGAAAGGCACCATACCTCCGTCACGCTTTGCGGTGAAATGGCAAGCAAACCGCTTTCGGCCATGGCCCTGATCGGCCTCGGTTTCCGCTCGGTTTCCATGTCGCCGACGGCGATCGGTCCGGTCAAGGCCATGCTGCTCGGGCTTGATGCCGCGCGCCTTGCCGATGAGCTGAATGCCGCGCTGGACGATCACAATTCGCTGGAAAGCGCGCGCGAGGTGTTGTTACGCTTTGCCGCGACGCATTCCATTCCCATTTAGAGCATTTCCAGGAAAAGTGGATCCCGGTTTTCCGTCCGGAAATGCGTTAAAGCAAAAAGTTAGAGCGTTTTCGCGTTTCGAAGAAAAGCGAAAACGCTCTAAAAGACCTGTTTCATTATTGGAGTGACTGGTGGCGAAGCTTCCCGTCGAAAAAATGCGCGAGTTGGAAAGGCGTTTCGGCGAGATCGAAGCGCGTATGTCGGCCGGCCCTGCAGCGGATGTTTATGTGAAGCTGGCTTCGGAATATTCCGAACTTGAGCCGGTGGTGAAGAAAATTCGCGAATACGAGAAGGCGGTCTCGGAGGCAGCCGATCTCGAGGCGCTGCTTGCCGACAAGACGACCGACAAGGACATGCGCGATCTGGCGGAGATGGAGCTGTCGGAGGTCGAGGCCCGTATCGGCGAGCTTGAGAAGGACATGCAGGTCCTGCTGCTTCCGAAGGATGCCGCCGACGAGAAAAGCGCGATCCTTGAAATCCGTGCCGGCACAGGCGGGTCCGAAGCCGCACTTTTCGCCGGCGACCTGTTCCGCATGTATGAGCGCTTCGCATCGACCAAGGGCTGGAAAGTCGAGGTTCTTTCCGCCAGTGAAGGCGAAGCGGGCGGTTACAAGGAAATCATCGCCACCATCAGCGGGCGAGGGGTGTTCTCCAAGCTGAAATTCGAATCCGGTGTGCACCGGGTGCAGCGTGTGCCGGAAACGGAAGCGAGTGGCCGGATCCACACCTCAGCGGCCACCGTCGCCGTTCTGCCGGAAGCGGAAGATATCGACATCGAAATCCGCCCGGAAGACATCCGCATCGATACGATGCGCGCTTCCGGCGCGGGCGGCCAGCACGTCAACACCACCGACTCGGCGGTTCGCATCACCCATCTTCCGACGGGTCTGATCGTCACCAGCTCGGAAAAATCGCAGCACCAGAACCGCGCCAAGGCCATGCAGGTTCTGCGTTCGCGGTTATACGATATCGAACGCCAGAAGGTGGACAATGAACGCTCTGCCGACCGCAAGAGCCAGGTTGGTTCCGGCGATCGTTCCGAGCGTATCCGCACCTATAATTTTCCGCAGGGGCGCGTTACCGATCACCGCATCAATCTGACGCTCTACAAGCTTGACCGGATGATTGAAGGTGAGATCGACGAACTTCTCGATGCGCTGATTGCCGACTATCAGGCTGGTCAGCTTGCCCAGCTTGGCGAACAGCAGCTTTGAGTGGCGGCGCTGACGGAACGGTTTCGACCGAGCTTGCCGCAGCCCGCAAACGGCTGCAGCTGGCGGGCGTCGCCGACCCGCTTCTTGATGCGCGCCTGCTGATTGCCGAGGTGAGCGGCTTTTCATTGACTGACTTCGTGATGAAGCCGGATCATCCTGTCACGCCGGAAGAAAGTGTGCGGATTGCCGCCATGATCGAGAGGCGAGCCGGGGGTGAGCCGGTCCATCGCATTCTCGGCCACCGGGAATTTCATGGTCTTGATCTTCTTCTGTCTAAGGAAACGCTCGAACCCCGTCCGGATACGGAAATTCTCGTCGACACGCTTCTACCGGCTTTGAAGAGAGCCGTTGCCGATAAGGGCAGTGCGCGGATACTGGATTTGGGTACCGGAACGGGTGCGATCTGTCTGGCGCTTCTGAAGGAATGCCCGCAGGCGCTGGGTATCGGCAGTGACATTTCGACCGATGCGCTGGAAACGGCGGCCAAGAATGCCGCCCGGAACGGTCTCGGCTCGCGTTTTGAAACCATGCGCAGCGACTGGTTCGAAAAAATCTCTGGCAGCTTTGACATAATTGTGTCGAATCCGCCTTATATAAGAAGCGATATAGTCACAACGCTCGACCGAGAGGTTCGTCATTACGATCCGATGGCGGCGCTGGATGGAGGTCAGGACGGCCTTGCACCGTACCGCCTTATTGCTGCCGATGCAGGCCGCTTTCTTGTGGAAAACGGGATTGTCGGTGTGGAGATCGGTTTCGATCAAAGGCTTGATGTTTCCGCTATATTTGCTTCCCACGGCTTCTCTCTTCTCGATGCTGTGAAGGATTATGGTGGCAACGACAGAGTTTTGACCTTCCGGAGATAGTTATCAGCGATATGTCTGCGGATTTTTTGCAAGGATATTTTGCACAGCAAAAGAAAAGGCTTGGATTTCCGCATGAAGCGGGATAGTTTGCGGCCACATGCAGGGTGGCTGAGGACGAACGCAGATTCGTCAGGGTATGGGTCAGTCCCGAAGCGGGTTCTTTTGAGAATCCTGAAGGCTGGGCGTTTCCGGCATGTGAATCAGTAAACTTTGTTCGCAGACGGCTCGGTGCAGCATTTGCGCAGCCGGTCGTCATACGCGAGGTCTTGTCCGGAGTTATCTTCGACGAGGCGCGTGTGAGAGCAATTTCAGGAAAAATTTCCAGCGGGTTTCCGTCCGGAATTGCATGAAAACAACCAGATTGTCAGCAAAACAGAATTCAGGTGAGCAATTGATGAGGCCAGGACAGCAAAACAAGCGCGGCCGGGGGCGTGGAAGCAACAACAATAACAATAATAATGGTGGCGGTGGTAACAACAACTTCAACCGCAAGGGCGGAAACCCGCTCACCAGGACTTATGACAGCTCCGGCCCCGATGTGAAAATCCGTGGCACAGCCCAGCACATAGCGGAAAAATACGCTGCCCTTGCCCGGGACGCGCAGAGTTCTGGTGACCGCGTGATTGCGGAAAACTATCTGCAGCACGCCGAACACTACAATCGCATCATCGCCACGGCTCAGGCCCAGATGCAGGAACGTTTCCAGCGCGATGACCGTGGTGAATACAATGCCACGGATGCCGACGAGATGGATGGAAACGAAGGTGACGACAGCGTCGTTGCATCGCAGCAGCATTCCGAACAGTCTGAGCGCGTGCAGCAGCCGGAACGCCAGGAGCGCGCCGAGCGGTCGGAACCGCGCCAGGAGCGTCAAGAGCGCCGCGAGCGCCCGGATCGCCGTGAACGGCAGGAGCGTCAGCCCCGCCAGCCGCAGGTCTCGGTCGAGCAGCCCCCGGTTTACGATGCCAGCCAGGCTCCGCAGCCGGTGATCGAAGGCACGCCCATGGAAGTGGCGGTCGAGGAAGAGCAGCAGCAGGCTGAGGCTCCGGCAACCGAGCGCGCACCGAAGACCCGCCGTGCCACGACGCCGCGCCCACGTCGTCCGCGCCGTGCCGCAACTGCGGAAGGTGCTGAAGGCGAAGAGGCTCCGGCCGGCGAGGAAGCAACACCTGCAACGCTTGAAAACGCTGCCGAATAAGCAGGGTAGTCAAGAAATACGCGATTGAAAAACTCCGGCTTGCCGGAGTTTTTTCGTTTCCGGGATGGAGCATGAGTGGCAGCCAGGGTGATTGCCGCGAACGGATATGACACTTGTCAAATCCAGCCAAAATTTCCGGGGCAGCGGTTTCCCTCCCCTTTAAACCGATGAAACTGCCTCCCATATTCGTGCAGGAAGGTCAGATGCCTGCATTCAGCAGCAACTGTCCTTCGAGAGGCGGCGATCGTGAAATCCTTTTAAAACGCGACTGTCGTAGCGGGGCTTGCCTTTGAGGGAGCCTCAACCCTAACACCCGGAGCCGTGCCGAAAGCGGGCGGGCCGGTTTATGGAGGTTCGACTATGAATATTGAAAAATACTCCGAGCGCGTTCGCGGTTTTCTGCAATCGGCACAGACCTTTGCGCTGGCGGAAAACCATCAGCAGTTTTCGCCCGAACACGTTCTGAAGGTTCTGCTCGATGACGAGCAGGGCATGGCGGCATCGCTGATCGAGCGGGCCGGTGGCGATGCCAAGGAAGCGCGCCTTGCCAATGATGCGGCGCTGGCGAAATTGCCCAAGGTTTCCGGCGGCAATGGCGGCCTTTCCCTGACCGCTCCGCTTGCGAAGGTGTTCTCAACCGCGGAAGACCTTGCCAAGAAGGCGGGCGACAGTTTCGTCACCGTGGAGCGTCTTTTGCAGGCCTTGGCGATTGAAAGCTCCGCCACCACTTCGGCTTCCCTGAAGAAGGCCGGTGCAACCGCGCAGGCGCTCAATCAGGTCATCAACGACATCCGCAAGGGCCGCACGGCTGACAGCGCCAATGCCGAACAGGGCTTTGACGCACTGAAGAAATATGCGCGCGATCTGACGGAGGAAGCCCGCGAAGGCCGGCTCGATCCTGTCATTGGTCGTGACGACGAAATTCGCCGTACCATTCAGGTGCTGTCACGTCGCACCAAGAACAATCCCGTCCTGATCGGTGAACCCGGCGTTGGTAAAACGGCGATTGCCGAAGGCCTTGCGCTGCGCATCGTCAATGGCGATGTGCCGGAAAGCCTGAAGGACAAGAAGCTGATGGCGCTCGATATGGGCGCGCTGATCGCCGGTGCGAAATATCGCGGTGAATTCGAAGAGCGCCTGAAGGCTGTGCTTAATGAGGTACAGGCCGAAAATGGCGGCATCATCCTGTTCATCGACGAGATGCACACGCTGGTCGGCGCCGGTAAGGCCGATGGCGCGATGGATGCGTCCAACCTCCTGAAGCCCGCTCTTGCCCGTGGCGAGTTGCATTGCGTTGGTGCCACCACGCTCGATGAATACCGCAAGCACGTGGAAAAGGATCCGGCCCTTGCCCGCCGTTTCCAGCCCGTTCTGGTGGATGAGCCGACCGTGGAGGATACGATCTCGATCCTGCGCGGATTGAAGGAAAAATACGAACAGCATCACAAGGTCCGTATCTCGGATTCGGCCCTAGTTGCGGCTGCGACGCTTTCCAATCGCTATATCACCGACCGCTTCCTGCCCGACAAGGCAATCGATCTGATGGACGAGGCCGCGTCGCGTCTTCGCATGCAGGTGGATTCCAAGCCGGAAGAGCTGGACGAACTGGATCGCCGCATCATCCAGCTCAAGATTGAGCGCGAGGCCCTGAAGCAGGAAACGGACCAGTCGTCCGTCGACCGCCTCAAGAAGCTCGAGGACGAGTTGGCCGATACGGAAGAAAAGGCGGATGCGCTGACGGCTCGCTGGCAGGCGGAAAAGCAGAAGCTCGGCCATGCCGCTGACCTCAAGAAGCGGCTGGACGAAGCCCGCAACGAACTGGCGATTGCCCAGCGCAACGGCCAGTTCCAGCGCGCCGGTGAGTTGACCTATGGCATCATTCCGGGTCTCGAAAAGGAACTGGCTGCGGCGGAAGCCCGCGATAGCAGCGGTGCCGGCTCGATGGTTCAGGAGGTGGTGACGGCGGACAATATCGCCCATGTCGTTTCCCGCTGGACTGGCATTCCGGTCGACAAGATGCTGGAAGGCCAGCGCGAAAAGCTGCTGCGCATGGAAGACGAGCTTGCCAAGTCCGTTGTCGGGCAGGGTGAAGCCGTTCAGGCGGTTTCCAAGGCGGTTCGCCGTTCGCGCGCCGGTCTTCAGGATCCCAACCGGCCGATCGGTTCGTTCATCTTCCTCGGCCCGACCGGTGTGGGCAAGACCGAGCTGACCAAGTCCTTGGCCCGCTTCCTGTTCGACGACGAAACCGCGATGGTTCGGCTCGACATGTCGGAATATATGGAGAAACACTCCGTTGCCCGGCTGATCGGTGCGCCTCCCGGCTATGTCGGTTATGAAGAGGGTGGGGCGCTCACGGAAGCGGTTCGCCGCCGGCCCTATCAGGTCGTGCTGTTCGACGAGATCGAAAAAGCGCATCCGGATGTGTTCAACGTCCTGTTGCAGGTGCTGGATGATGGCCGCCTGACGGACGGCCAGGGCCGCACTGTCGATTTCAAGAACACCATCATCATCATGACCTCGAACCTCGGTTCGGAATTCATGACGCAGATGGGCGACAATGACGATGTGGATTCGGTTCGTGACCTGGTGATGGAGCGGGTCCGGTCGCATTTCCGGCCGGAATTCCTCAACCGTATCGACGATATCATCCTCTTCCACCGCCTGCGGCGCGACGAAATGGGTGCAATTGTCGAAATCCAGCTGAAGCGCCTCATCGCGCTGCTCGGTGATCGCAAGATTTCGCTCGAACTGGATGAGGATGCCCGTAACTGGCTTGCCAATAAGGGCTACGATCCGGCTTATGGCGCGCGTCCGCTGAAGCGGGTGATCCAGAAGGCGGTTCAGGACAGGCTTGCCGAAATGATCCTCGGCGGCGAAGTGCCGGATGGATCGCGGGTCAAGGTGACTTCGGGCACCGACCGGCTGCTGTTCAAGGTCAAGCCCCCCAAGGGCGAGGCCGAAACCGAAACGGCCGATGCGGCATAAAATAAAAGGGCTCCAGAAACGGAGCCCTTTTCATTTGACCGGTGTTGCAGGCCGCAAAGGTTCAGTAAATTACCGGCTTGCCACCTGATTGGGCTTTTCATCAATATTCAGCAGATTGTCGATGCGTTTTCTCTCATCGGAAAAACGCGCAAGCGCATCGCCCGACAGCGACTTGCCGCCCGGCAGGCGTACCTTCATCGCATCCACCTTGGTGCCGTTGACGATCAGCTCGTAGTGCAGATGCGCGCCGGTCGAAAGGCCGGTCGATCCAACATAACCGATGACCTGGCCCTGCCGGACCTTGGAACCTTCGGTGACGCCCTTGGCGATGGCG